>JAIXVK010000469.1 GCA_027483085.1 Comamonadaceae bacterium
CGTTGGCGCAGCAGGCAGGCTGCCACGATGTCCAGATCTTCTGCGTGGCTGAAACTCATGATCAGCACACGGCTGCCCGGCTGCAGGTGAGCGACTGCAGACTGCACTGGCTCCGAATGTTCGCAGCGCACGTTAGAAGGCACCTGTTCAGGAAACACGCCATCACGGCTGTCCACCCAGGTCACCTCAAAGGGCAGATGGGCCAACACCTGTACCAGCGCCTGCCCCACATGGCCGCCGCCAAACAGTCCCACCGGCCACAAGGCAGGGGCCAGGCGATGGCGCAAGGCGGGCGCATCCGCCGCTCGCACCAACTCGTAGCGCAGCTGCACCTCGCCGCCACAGCACTGGCCCAAACTGGGGCCCAGCCCCATGCGCTTCTCCACAGGCGCCACTGTTTGGCCCGCATGGTGGGCCTCCAGCAGCGCACGCGCTGCGGCCTCGGCGTCGAGCTCGAGTCGGCCGCCGCCGATGGTGCCCAACAGCCCGGTCGGCAACACCGCCATCCAGGCGCCGGCATCCCGCGGCACAGAGCCCCGTGTCGCCACTACCGAGACAAGCACCACCGGGTGCTGCTGCAACACACGCAATAAATCGGACAAATTACTCACAAACAGATACCTTTTGAGGGCTTCCGATATTCCGCAACTCCATAATTTGCTGCACAGTACGACGGCGCAAAAAACAAGGAGATCCGCCATGCCCCCAATGACTCATTTCGTGCCTGCACCCCGTTGGAGCAGCACCCGCCTCGCGCTCGGTGTGACCGTGTTGGCGATTCTCAGCGCCTGCACCGTGGCTCCACCTGCCCCGCAACCCGAGAAGCCCCCGGTTGCAGTGGTACCCCCCCAACCTGCTCCCCCGGTGGTGATTCCTGAAGCGCCACCCGCACTGCAATCCCAAGCGGCCACGCCGCGCGACTACCGCAGGGACGCGGCCAGCCACCTGTACTCCAAAAACTCCCAGCGCATCTACAGCGGAAAAATGCCTCCGCTGCTCTACGCCGTGGGCGTATTGCAGGTTGATATCGACCGCAAAGGTCACGTCACTGACATCCGCTGGATGCGCGCGCCCAGCCATGCCCCTGAGGTCATGGCCGATATCGAGCGCTCGGTGCGTGCAGCCGCCCCCTACCCCGCGCCGGTGCGCATGGGCCGGGTGACCTATACCGATACGTGGCTTTGGCACAAGAGCGGACGTTTTCAATTGGATACCTTGACCGAAGGCCAGATGTAGCCGGTCAAGAACCGCGATAGGTGGAGTAGCTCCACGGGCTGACCAGCAAAGGCACGTGGTAGTGCTGGTCGGTATGGGCTACGCCGAAATCCAGCGCCACGCGGTTCAAAAAGTTAGGCTCCGGCAGGGTCACGCCGCGGGCCTTGAAATAGCCGGCCACATCAAATACCAGCCTGTAAGTGCCTTTTTGCAGGCTCGCGTTGTCATACAGCGGGCCGTCCGGGTTGCGGCCGTCCGCATTCAATACAAAGCTTTTCACCAGCGTCGCCACCTCGCCTTGCGTGGTGTACAGCGCTACCGACATGCCCGCTGCGGGGGTGCCGTGCATGGTGTCCAGTACGTGCGTGCTCAAGCCCATAGCGCCTGCCTTTCTGTTGAAAAAGCAAAGTGTATACACTTTTGGCCATTCTCGGTATCATGACCTGATGGAGACCACCACTACCGGTTTCATCGTGGAGGCGATTACCGCCGCCATCGTGGACCACCAGCTCACCCCCGGGGCCAAACTGGCCGAGCAAAAGCTTGCGGACCAGTTCGGCGTGTCCCGCACGCTGATCCGGCAGGCCTTGTTCCAGCTTTCGCGCAATCGCCTGATCCACATGGAGCCGGCACGCGGCGCCTTTGTGGCAGCACCGTCTGTGACTGAGGCACGGCAAGTGTTTGCGGTGCGCCGGATGCTGGAGGCCGGCATGGTCCGTGCATTCATCGCGGCGGCCAACCCGGAACACATCGATGCCCTGCGCCAACACATTGCCGAAGAACAAAATGCCGTCCATGGCGGCACCATCAGCAACCGCACCGAGTTGCTGGGCGACTTCCATGTGCGCATGGCCCAGTTGCTGGGCAATGAAGTGCTGGCATTGATGCTGATGGACCTGCTCTCGCGCTGTTCGCTGATCACACTGATGTATCAATCCAGTGACTCGGCAGCCCATTCGCACGAGGAGCATGCTGCTCTGGTGGATGCTCTGGAAGCCCGCGATGAAACTTTGGCCCTGCGTTTGATGGACGAGCACCTTCAACACGTAGAAGCCGGCCTGACTTTGCCCCCTGACGAATTGACATGAATCACACCTACGACACCACCCAAGCCTACCCCCGCGACCTGGTGGGGTATGGCGAACACGTGCCCCACGCCCAATGGCCCGGCCAAGCCCGCGTGGCCGTGCAATTTGTCCTCAACTACGAAGAAGGCGGCGAGAACAGCGTGCTGCACGGAGACGCAGGCTCTGAACAATTCCTCTCCGAAATGTTCAACCCCGCCAGCTACCCGGACCGCCACATCAGCATGGAAGGCATTTACGAATACGGCTCACGCGCCGGTGTGTGGCGCATCCTGCGCGAGTTTGAACAACGCGGCCTGCCGCTGACGGTGTTCGGTGTCGGCATGGCGCTGGAACGTTACCCCGAGCTGACCCGCCGCTTGGTTGAGCTGGGCCACGAGATTGCCTGCCACGGCCATCGCTGGATCCACTACCAGAACATGGGCGAAGCGCAGGAGCGCGAGCACATGCAGCTGGGCATGGCCGCCATCGAAAAGCTCACCGGTGAAAGACCATTGGGCTGGTACACCGGCCGGGACAGCCCGCGCACCCGCCGCCTGGTGGCCGACTACGGCGGTTTTGAGTACGACAGCGACTACTACGGCGACGACCTACCCTTCTGGATGAAGGTGCAAAAGACAGACGGCAGCGTGGTGCCCCAACTTATCGTGCCCTACACGCTCGACTGCAATGACATGCGCTTCGCCCTACCCCAGGGCTACTCGCACGCAGACCCGTTCTTTCAGTACATGAAAGACACCTTCGACGCACTCTATGCCGAAGGGGACCCGGATGGCTTGAATGCCCCCAAGATGATGAGCATCGGCATGCACTGCCGCCTGCTGGGGCGCCCGGGTCGCATCAGCGCCTTACAGCGCTTTCTGGACCACATCACTCAGCACAAGAACGTGTGGGTGGCACGACGCATCGACATTGCGCGGCACTGGAAAGCTACGCACCCTTACCAAGGCTGAGCCATGAGCTTTTTGACGCTAGATCAACTCAACACCCTGCCACTACCGGAGGCTGCACAACGCCTCGACGGCTTGTACGAGCACTCTTCGTGGATTGTGGAAACGGCCTTGCAGCAGCGGCCATTTGTGTCGCTGGCAAGCTTCAAGCATTGCATGGTGCAAGTGGTGGCCGCTGCAGGGCGCGAGCCCCAGCTAGCGCTCTTGCGAGCCCACCCTGAGCTGGCCGGCAAGGCGATGGTGGACAACAGCCTCACCACTGAGAGCACCAATGAGCAAAGCAAGGCCGGTCTCACGCATTGCACACCCGCCGAGTTCGACAAAATTCAGCGCCTGAATGCGAAGTACAACGCGCGCTTCGGTTTCCCCTTCATCCTCGCGGTGCGCGGCCCGCGCGGCACAGGCCTCTCCAAAGCGGAGATCATTGCCACGCTGGAGCGCCGCGTGCAAGGCCACCCGGACTTTGAGCTGGCCGAGTGCCTGCGCAATGTGCACCGCATTGCCGAGATCCGCTTGAACGACAAGTTTGGCTATTCCCCCACACAAGGCCACCAGGTGTGGGACTGGCAGGAGGCGCTGGCCCAACACACTGACGCAGCCTCCGTGGGGACCGGTCAATTGACCGTGACCTACCTCACTGATGCGCACTTGGCCTGCGCCCGCCAGATCCAAGCCGACATGCTGGCTGCCGGCTGCGACAGCGCAACCATCGATGCGGTGGGCAATGTAGTGGGTCGCTACGAAAGTGATAGCTACCTGCGCACATCTGACGTGCGCCACAACCCTATTTCATCCAAAACCCTGCTGACCGGCAGCCACTATGACACGGTGCGCCATGGCGGCAAGTACGACGGCCGGCTGGGCATTTACGTGCCACTCGCCTGCGTGCAAGCGCTCAAGGACCGGGGCCAGCGCCTGCCCTATGCGCTGGAAGTAGTGGCCTTTGCCGAAGAAGAAGGCCAGCGCTACAAAGCCACCTTTTTGGGCTCGGGCGCACTCACCGGCGACTTTGATCCTGCTTGGCTGGACCAGACCGATGCGGACGGCATTGCCATGCGCGACGCCATGGCGAAAGCGGGGTTGGACGTGAACGCCATTCCCGCCATCCGCCGCAACCCTACCGACTACCAAGGCTTTGTGGAAGTCCATATCGAGCAAGGCCCGGTGCTCAACGCGCTGGACATTCCGTTGGGCGTGGTCACCTCCATCAACGCCAGCGTGCGTTATGTGGGCGAGATCACCGGCATGGCCAGCCACGCGGGCACCACGCCTATGGGCCAGCGCCGCGATGCAGCCGCTGCGGTGGCCGAGCTGATTTTGCTGGTCGAACACTGCGCCACCCAGGACGGAGACTCGGTGGGCACCGTGGGGCAGCTGCAAGTGCCCAATGGCTCCATCAATGTGGTGCCGGGGCGCTGCACCTTTTCGCTGGATTTGCGCGCACCGTCGGACGCTCAGCGCGATGCACTAGAGGCCAAAGTGCTCACTGGCCTGCGCCTGATCTGCGAGCGCCGTGGTCTACACCACAGCCTCATCCGCACCATGCAAGCCAGCGCAGCGCCTAGCGAGCCCGAATGGCAGCAACGTTGGGAAGCTGCAGTGACCGCACTGGGAGTGCCCCTGCACCGCATGCCCAGCGGCGCCGGGCACGACGCCATGAAGCTGCACACCATCCTGCCGCAGGCCATGCTGTTCGTGCGCGGCCTGAATTCCGGTATCAGCCACAACCCGCTGGAATCGACCACCAGCGACGACATGCAACTCGCAGTAGATGCGTTCAGCCATCTGCTGCACCAACTGGCCCGCGCGGCCTGAACGTTTGACTTCACATGACTACCCCTTACGAACAACTCGACGCCTGGATTGACGCGCACTTTGACGAGCAAGTGCGCTTTCTGCAAGAACTGGTACGCGTGCCCACTGACACCCCGCCCGGCAACAACGCACCGCACGCAGACCGCACCGCCGAGCTGCTGGCCGCCATGGGTCTGCAGGCCGAGAAACACAGCGTGCCCGCCAGTGAAGTGCAGGCTGCCGGCATGCAAAGCATCACCAATCTGGTGGTGCGCCGCCCTTACTCGGCCGGCGGCATCACCATCGGCTTGAATGCCCACGGCGACGTGGTGCCCCCCGGCGAAGGCTGGTCCCATGACCCCTACGGCGGTGAGATTGCCGAAGGCAACATGTATGGCCGCGCAACCGCAGTGAGCAAGAGCGACTTCTCCAGCTACACCTTTGCGGTGCGAGCCCTCGAATCTTTGGGTCTGCCGCTCAAGGGCGGTGTGGAGTTGCTATTCACCTACGACGAAGAATTCGGCGGCGAACTCGGCCCGGGCTGGTTACTGGAAAAAGGGCTCACCAAGCCAGATCTGCTGCTGGCGGCCGGGTTTTCGTACCAGGTGATCACCGCACACAACGGCTGCCTTCAAATGGAAGTGACCGTACACGGCAAGATGGCGCACGCAGCCATTCCTGAAAGTGGTGTGGACGCCCTGCAAGGCGCGGTGCACATCTTGAACGCGCTGTACGCCCAGAACACGCTCTACAAACAGGTCACGTCGGATGTGGACGGTATCAACCACCCTTACCTGAACGTGGGCCGCATCGAAGGTGGCACCAACACCAATGTGGTGCCCGGCAAAGTGGTCTTCAAACTAGACCGCCGCATGATCCCTGAGGAAAACCCCACTGAAGTGGAAGGCTCCATCCGAAAAGTGATTGCCGACGCAGCAGCCCAAGTGCCCGGCATCTCGGTAGACATCAAGCGCCTGCTGCTGGCCAATTCCATGCGTCCCTTGGCAGGTAACAAGCCATTGGTGGATGCGCTGCAAAAACATGGCGAAGCCTTGTTTGGCGAACCCATCCCCGCCATGGGGACCCCGCTTTACACCGATGTGCGTCTGTTTTCTGAGCGCGGCATTCCAGGCGTCATCTACGGCGCCGGCCCTCGCACCGTGCTGGAATCGCACGCCAAGCGGGCGGATGAACGCGTCAGTTTGGACGATTTGCGCAAGGCGACCAAGGTGGTGGCGCGGACGCTATTGGATTTGTTGAAGGGCTGAGGGCCCGACTGCGTACACTCGCAGCGCACCCAGATAAACCCCAACATTAGAACCCACCCCCTGCGCGCAGAATGAACTTGGAAAGAGCAATGCCCCAAAGTTGGGCATTCTTCTTGCTTGACCGTTGGCATCCGAAAACCATGAAGGAATTTCCATGAAAAAGCGCCAGTTTCTCCACGCC
>JAIXVK010000579.1 GCA_027483085.1 Comamonadaceae bacterium
GCATCGTCCGCCACATCCTCTATTCCGGTGATTTGTGTGGACGGCCCCACCGCATCCGGCAAAGGCACCTTGGCGGCGGTGCTGGCTGAGAAGCTGGGTTACCACTTTTTAGACTCCGGCTCGCTCTACCGAATCACTGGGCTGGCCGCCACCCGGGCAGGTATTACCCTGGACATCGCCAACGAAGCCGCGATTGTGACCCTGCTCAACACATTGCCGATTCATTTCGAAGGCAGCCATATCTGGCTCGGCAATGAAGACGTCAGCGAGCTGATCCGCACCGAAGAAGCCGGCATGAACGCCTCCAAGGTCTCCGCGTTCCCAGCGGTACGGTCGGCACTCATCGACTTGCAGCGCAATTTCCGGCAGCTACCCGGCTTGGTGGCAGATGGCCGTGACATGGGCACCGTGATTTTTCCGGAAGCCGCTTTGAAGGTCTACCTCACCGCCAGCGCCGCATGCCGTGCGGAGCGCAGGCTTAAACAGTTGATTTCAAAGGGGATTCCCGCTACACTCGATAGTCTTCGCGCTGACCTAGAGGCTCGCGACGCTCGGGACTCCTCCCGCACCGTCGCCCCTTTGAAGCCGGCACAAGATGCCTTGTTGCTTGATAACTCGGATTTGACAGTCGATACGTCTGTTCAAACCGTGCTGGACTGGTGGCAGAGCAAACAGCCTTTCTAGCCCCGGCCTGAAAAGCAAACTGGCCCCCATCGCTTTCATCGCGCGCCAGCGCACCGGTTCACACCAAGAGCGACGGGGTTCAACAACTTAACCCCGCGGTGCAAACCGCAAAACACATGTCTGAATCTTTCGCAGCCCTATTTGAAGAATCGCTACAACGCTCGGAAATGCGCACCGGTGAAGTGATCACCGCTGAAGTCGTCCGCATCGAGCACAGCTTCGTCGTTGTCAACGCCGGCCTCAAGTCTGAAGCCTACGTGCCAATCGAAGAATTCAAGAGCGACAAGGGCGAAATCGAAGTCCAAGTGGGCGACTTCGTGTCGGTGGCTATCGACTCCGTCGAAAACGGCTACGGCGACACCATCCTGTCCCGTGACAAGGCCAAGCGTCTGGCTTCCTGGATGAGCCTGGAAAAGGCCCTGGAATCCGGCGAATTCGTGACCGGTACCACTTCCGGCAAGGTCAAGGGCGGCCTGACCGTTCTGGTCAACGGCATCCGCGCATTCTTGCCCGGTTCCTTGGTCGACACACGTCCTACCAAGGACCTGTCTCCGTACGAAAACAAGACCTTGGAATTCAAGGTTATCAAGCTGGACCGCAAGCGCAACAACGTGGTGCTGAGCCGCCGCGCTGTGGTGGAAGCTTCCATGGGCGAAGAGCGCGCCAAGCTGATGCACACCCTCAAAGAAGGTTCTGTGGTGCAAGGCGTGGTCAAGAACATCACCGAATACGGTGCGTTCGTGGACCTGGGCGGTATCGACGGCCTGTTGCACATCACTGACATGGCATGGCGCCGCGTCCGTCACCCATCCGAGGTGGTGACAGCTGGTCAAGAGATCACTGCCAAGATCCTGAAGTTCGACACCGAAAAGAACCGCGTTTCCTTGGGTCTGAAGCAAATGGGCGACGACCCATGGATGGGCGTGAACCGCCGCTACCCACAGGGTACCCGCATGTTCGGCAAGATCACCAACATCGCCGACTACGGCGCGTTTGTGGAACTCGAACCCGGAATCGAAGGTTTGGTGCACGTGTCCGAAATGGACTGGACCAACAAGAACGTGGCTCCTTCCAAGATCGTTGCCCTGGGTGACGAAGTCGAAGTCATGGTTCTGGAAATCGACGAAGACAAGCGTCGTATCTCCTTGGGCATGAAGCAGTGCAAGGCCAACCCATGGCAAGAATTTGCTCAGAACACCAAGCGCGGCGACCGCGTGAAGGGCCCGATCAAGTCGATCACCGACTTCGGCGTGTTCGTGGGTCTGGCTGCCGGTATCGACGGCCTGGTGCACCTGTCTGACCTGTCTTGGAACGAATCCGGCGAAACCGCCGTGCGCGAATTCAAGAAGGGCCAAGAAGTTGAAGCCATCGTGTTGGCCGTGGACGTGGACCGCGAGCGCATCTCCTTGGGCATCAAGCAGTTGGATTCCGATCCTTTCACCACTTTCGTGTCCGTGAACGACAAGGGCCAGACCGTTACCGGTAAGGTCAAGACCGTGGACGCCAAGGGCGCTGAAATCGACCTGGGCGACGACATCCTGGGCTACCTGCGCGCTTCCGAAATCAGCCGCGACCGCGTTGAAGACGCTCGCAACGTGCTGAAAGAAGGCGACGAAGTGACTGCTGTGGTGGTGAACGTGGATCGCAAGACCCGCAACATCCAGTTGTCCATCAAGGCCAAGGACATGGCTGACCAGAACGAAGCCATGCAATCCCTGAACCAGAACACCGGCTCCGCTGGTACCACCAGCCTGGGCGCTTTGTTGCGCGCCAAGCTGGACAACAACAACTAATCTGTTGTTGCTGACCTGATTGAACGACCGGTTGCTTCACTGCACCGGTCGTTTTTTCTTCGTATATTCTGTGTAAACCGCTATGACCCGCTCCGACCTTGTTGAAGAACTGGCCGACCGCTTCCGGCAATTGACGCACCGCGATGCCGAATTCGCCGTCAAGGCTATTCTGGATGCGATGAACGACGCATTGGTTCGAGGTCACCGCATCGAAATCCGCGGATTTGGCAGCTTCTCCATCAATCGCCGCCCGCCCCGCATGGGCCGCAATCCGCGCAGTGGCGAGAGCGTTGCCATTCCTGAAAAACGAGTCCCTCACTTCAAGCCGGGCAAAGCGCTTCGCGAAGCGGTGGATACCCGTACCGCAGAGCTGGAATCCAAGGCAAAACCCTGAGTAGAATCCCTCGACAACGAGGAGATCAATGAAACAGATCGCATGGCTCTTTAAGTGGCTACTTAAAGCGGCCATTTTTTTTACCCTGTTCGCTTTCGCCCTAAATAACCAAGGCGATGTGACCGTGTATTTTTTCTTCGGTACGCGATGGACAGCGCCCATGGTGCTCGTCGTGCTGTGTGCCTTTGCAGCCGGTTTGTTGATCGGTGTCTTGGGCATGGTGCCCCGCTGGTGGCGGCACCGCAAAGCGGCCCGCCGGGCCCGCTCTGATGCAGACTCCGCACGCGCCACGCTTGCCGCCGAATCCAATGCACTACCTTTAGTGCCCCCGCATGGACTTTGATATTTCGCTACTGCTGATCGGCCTGCTTATTGCCTTCGTGCTGGGCTGGCTCGC
>JAIXVK010000235.1 GCA_027483085.1 Comamonadaceae bacterium
CCCAAAGCAGAAATTGAGCGGCGAGTCCGCGAGGCGTCTGACATCCTCCAGCTGACCGAATACCTCGACCGCTTGCCCAAAGCGCTGTCCGGCGGCCAGCGCCAGCGGGTGGCTATCGGCCGCGCGATCGTGCGCGATCCCAAGGTGTTCTTGTTTGATGAGCCCCTCTCCAACCTCGATGCCGCCTTGCGAACCAAGATGCGGGTGGAGCTGGCCACACTGCACCGCCGCCTCGGGGCGACGATGATCTATGTCACTCACGATCAGGTGGAGGCCATGACCCTCGCAGACAAGATTGTGGTTCTGAATAAAGGCCGGGTTGAGCAGGTGGGTAAACCCCTGGACCTCTACAACAAGCCCGCAAGCATGTTTGTGGCTGGTTTCATCGGTTCCCCCCAGATGAACTTTTTGGGGGGCGACATCGCAGCCCGCCACAACGTCGCCACGATTGGTTTGCGTCCGGAGCACTTGAGGGTCACAGAGGGTGGTCCGATCCAGGGCACCCTCAAGCACTCTGAGCAGCTGGGCAACGAAACATTCGCCTACGTCAGTGCAGGTGCGTTTGGCGACATCACGGCCCGTATGGACGGCACCTTGGGCCTGGCGCCCGGACAGCCGATTGCTTTGGGTTTTGCGCCTGAGCATTTGTACAAGTTCAATGCCGAAGGCAAACGGGTCGACTGATCTGCGACAGTTTTTAACGCGCCGTGGATGGGCTGCGGCGCCACAAGAGGAGAAGACGATGATGAAGAAAACCATGATTGCCGGCGCTTGCGCTCTGGCAGCAGCAGCCGTGACCGCACCGGCCATGGCAGCCGACTACAAAGGGCCAAATCTGAAGGGTGAAGTGGTCACCATCACTTGCCCTTGGACAGGCGCTGAAGAAGGCATGTTCAAAAAAGTGATCGCGAACTTTGAGAAGTCAACCGGCGCCACCGTCAAGCACTCCTGCTCACAAAGCTCCGAGCAGCAGATCGTGATCGACATCAAGGCAGGTTCCCCATCCAACATTTCCGTGTTCCCGCAGCCCGGTCTGGCTGCCAACATGGCCGCCATTGACGGCTTGAAGCCGCTGGGCGCCAAGGCCCAGGAATGGGTCAAAAAGAACTATGCAGCAGGCAGCTCCTGGGCTGATTTGGGCACCTACGCCAACAAGGCCGGCAAGAAAGAGTTCTACGGCATGTTCTACAACGTGAACGTGAAGAGCTTGGTCTGGTACATCCCTGAGAACTTCAAGGAAAAGGGCTACAAAGTACCCAAGTCCATGGAAGAACTGCAAACCCTGACCAAGAAAATTGCAGCCGATGGCGGCAAGCCATGGTGTATCGGTCTGGGCTCTGACGCCGCTACCGGCTGGCCCGCGACCGACTGGGTCGAAGACATGATGTTGCGCACCCAGACGCCTGAGGTCTATGACCAGTGGGTCAGCAACAAGATGAAGTTCAACGACAAGCGCGTGATCGAAGCCATCGAAGCCTACGGCTGGTTCGCCAAGAACGACGCCTACGTGGACGGCGGCGCCAAGGCCGTGGCCACCGTGAGCTTCAAGGACAGCCCGAAGGGCATGTTCGGCTCACCGCCCAAGTGCTACATGCACCGTCAAGCGTCTTTCATTCCCGCTTTCTTCCCTGAAGGCAAAGCGGACGAAGCCGACTTCTTCTACTTCCCCTCTTACAGCAGCAAGAAGCTGGGCAACCCGGTTTTGGGTGGCGGCACGATTCTGACCATCACCAAAGACAGCAAGGGTGCCCGTGCATTCATGGAATACCTGCAGCACCCCCAGTCGCATGAAATCTGGATGGCTGAAGGCGGCTTCCTGACACCGCACAAGGGTGTGGACCTGGCCAAGTACAAGACCGCCTCGCTCAAGAAGCAAGGCGAGATTCTGCAAAACGCCACCACCTTCCGCTTTGACGGTTCCGACCTGATGCCCGGCGCAGTGGGTGCAGGCAGCTTCTGGAAGGGGATGGTCAACTACTCCGGCGGCGCCTCTGCCAAGGAAGTGGCTGACGAGATCCAGAAGAGCTGGGACGCGATCAAGTAAGTATCTCCTCTGACGTCGCCTTGCGGCACGTCTTCAGGCCGGCGGCTTCGGCTGCCGGCCCTTTTGAATCCCATTCCCTACGACACGCAAAAGCATTGATCCCATGACTGATCAAGTTATCCAGACCATCACCGCTGTACTGGTCAGTATTGCGTTCTGCTTGCTGTACTTCGCCGGCTCCAACTTCGTGTTGGACAAAATCGTCCAGCTGCCAGTGGGCAGTAAAAACGGACGAGAAATTTTCCGCTCCAACGTGCGGCCCTGGCTCTTTATTGCGCCCGCCCTGTTGTTGCTGGGTACCTATCTGGTGTACCCCTTGTTTGAAACCTTCCGCTTGAGTTTTTATGACGCAACGGGAGAGCAATTCGTCGGACTCGCCAACTTTCGCTGGGTGTTCGCGGACCAGAATTTTTTGCTGACGATCCGCAACAACTTTCTCTGGTTGTTGGTCGTTCCCGCCGCGGCCACTGCTTTCGGCCTCGTGGTCGCAGTGCTCGCAGACCGCGTCTGGTGGGGTGGATTTGCCAAGTCCATGGTGTTCATGCCCATGGCCATCAGCTTTGTGGGCGCCAGTGTGATCTGGAAGTTTGTGTACGACTTCCGGGGGCCTGACGCAGAGCAAATCGGCATCTTGAACGCCATGGTGATGGGCATGGGCTTTGAGCCCCAGGCCTGGGTCACGATTCCGTTCTGGAACAACTTTTTCCTGATGGCGATTTTGATCTGGATCCAAACCGGCTTCGCCATGGTGATTCTCTCTGCCGCCCTGCGGGGTGTGCCGCACGAAACCATCGAGGCTGCACGCATCGATGGCGCCAGCGAGCTGCAGATCTTTTTCGAAATCATGGTGCCCCAAGTGATGTCCACGATTCTGGTGGTCTGGACCACCATCACCATCACGGTGCTCAAGGTGTTTGACATCGTGATGGCCATGACCGGTGGCCAGTGGGATACCAGTGTGCTGGGCAATCTGATGTATGACTGGATGTTCCGTGGTGGCGGCGATTACGGCCGCAGCTCCACCTTGGCCATGGTTTTGATGTTTGCAGTGGTACCGGTGATGGCCTTCAATATCCGCCGCTTCCGCACTGAGGAGGCTCAGCGATGAAAAAGTATTTCTCTCTCCCATCCTTGATGGCGCAAGCCTTGTTGCTGGTCATCGTGTTGATGTGGGTGCTCCCTACCTTCGGCCTCTTGGTTTCCAGCTTTCGGGAAAAGCAGCAACTGGTCAGCAGTGGCTGGTGGACCGCGCTCTCCACCCAAACCCGTGCAGACATGCGCCGCACGGCAGGGGCCCAAAGTCTGGTGAAAGAAGGTGAGCGCTACGTCATCAGCGGCCGCTTGTTCCCCGAAGGTGGCGGCATACAAATCAAGCAGTTTTCGCTCAAGTCGGCCAACCCCAAAGAGTTCGCCGTTGGAACGACAGTGGAAGTGTCGGACGGGCAAATCTTTGACGAGGAAGACGGCAAACCCGACGGCACGCTGACGGTGAAAGCGGACGGAAGCTACCGCCTGGATCTGGACCAGCCCTATGACAAGGATCGTGGTGTCCGGGTGTTTTATGTGGCCGAGTCTCCACCCGTTTTCATGACCCAGAATTACGAAAAGGTGATTGCGGGTGAAGGGGTAGGCCAGGCATTCTTGAACACCTTCAAGGTCACGATTCCGGCTACCTTTATTCCGATTCTGATTGCAGCCTTCGCCGCGTATGCCTTCAGCTGGATGGAGTTCCCCGGCCGCAAGTTCTTGTTTATTGTGGTGGTGGGCTTGCTGGTGGTCCCCTTGCAGATGTCCCTGATTCCGCTGCTGCGGCTCTACAACCAGGTGGGTGAAGCTTTTGGCACAGAGTCCAAGTCTTACCTTGGGGTGTGGCTTGCCCACTCCGCGTTTGGTCTGCCCCTAGCGATTTACCTGTTGCGCAACTACATTGCGTCCCTGCCACGCGACATCATCGAGAGCGCGCGGATGGACGGTGCTTCGCATTTCCAGATCTTCACCAGCATCGTGCTGCCCTTGTCGATCCCCGCGTTGGCGAGTTTTGCCATCTTCCAGTTCCTGTGGGTCTGGAACGACTTTTTGATTGCACTCGTCTTCCTGGGCAAAGCGCCGGACCAGGTGGTGCTCACCATCAAGCTCAACGACTTGCTGGGCTCCCGTGGTGAGAGTTGGGAAATTTTGACCGCCAGCGCATTCGTCTCTATTGCGGTGCCGGTTGCCGTGTTCTTCTCGCTGCAACGCTTCTTTGTGCGCGGACTGCTGAGCGGCTCCGTCAAGTAAATTTAGGACCAGCCTTCTTTGGCGAATTTGCGTAAGCAGATTCGCCGTTTTCATTCAAGGGACCTTTCAATCATGGCTAAAGCAACGAACAACAACTGGTGGCGCGGTGGCGTCATTTATCAGATCTACCCGCGTAGTTATGCGGACAGCAATGGCGACGGTGTGGGCGATCTGGCCGGCATTACCGCCAAGCTGGACTATGTGGCCGACCTGGGCGCAGACGGCATTTGGCTGTCGCCCTTCTTCAAGAGTCCGATGAAGGATTTCGGCTACGACGTGAGCGACTACTGCGACGTGGACCCGATGTTCGGAACGCTCGATGATTTCAAGCTGCTGGTCGATCGCGCACATGCACTGGGCCTGAAGGTCATGATCGACCAAGTGCTCTCCCACAGCTCCGACCAACACCCTTGGTTTGTAGAAAGCCGCTCCAGCCTGAACAATCCCAAGGCCGATTGGTATATCTGGGCCGACGCCAAACCCGATGGAAACCCGCCCAACAATTGGTTGTCCATTTTTGGCGGCAGTGCATGGCAGTGGGATACCCGCCGTTGCCAGTACTACATGCACAACTTCCTGACCAGCCAGCCGGATTTGAATTTTCACAATCCCGAAGTGCAAAAAGCGCTGCTGTCGACCGTCAAGTTCTGGTTGGACCTCGGGGTGGACGGCTACCGCCTGGACACCGCCAACTTTTACTTCCATGACGCCCAACTGCGCGACAACCCCGCACGCGGACGCCCTGATGGTGAGGACCCTGCGGTCAACGCAGTGAACCCCTATGGCTGGCAGTGGCACCAGCACGATAAGAGCCAGCCCGAAAACCTGGCCTTCTTGCGTGAGCTGCGGGCCTTGTTGGACGCGTACCCCGACACCACCATGGTGGGTGAGATCGGTGACGACGACGGTCTGGCCCGTGTGGCGGAATACACCAGTGGCGGTGACAAGCTGCACATGGCGTACTGCTTTGACCTGCTGGGTACCGCGCACAGTGCAGCGCACTTCCGCGGCTTTGTGAAGCGGTTTGAAGAGGTCGCTCCCGGTGGATGGCCTTGCTGGGCCCTCTCCAACCACGATGTGGTGCGGGTTGCTACCCGCTGGGCCAGTACTGCGGCGGTTGCGGCGCCTGAGTTGTTGCGCCTGGGCGCAGCCTTGCAAATGTCCTTGCGCGGTTCCCCTTGCATCTACCAAGGTGACGAGCTGGGCTTGCCCGAGGCAGACATCGCTTTTGAAGACCTGCAGGATCCCTACGGCATCACGATGTGGCCGGAGTTCAAAGGGCGCGATGGTTGTCGCACCCCGATGCCGTGGCTTGCGGATGCTGCAGATTTGGGCTTCTCCTCATCGCCCGCACCGGCAAAGCCCTGGCTGCCCGTGGCCGCGCCCCACCGGGCGTTAACCGCCGAGGCGCAAATCCAAGACTCTGCATCGCTGTTGCATTTCTATCGCAACCTGCTGCGCTGGCGCAAAACCCAGCCCTGCCTGGTGAGCGGTACCTTGGAGGTGCTGGATGCGCACCCCCAGGTGTTTGCCTATGTGCGCCGCCATGAAGGCCACAGCATGGTTTGCGTATTCAACTTTAGCCCTGAACCTGCCCAGTGGGTAGTCCCGGAAGCCTTCGCTGCGATGCACACGGTTGCGGGTAGTGGTCTGGGTGATGCAGTTCGCCAGGGCGCAGTGCTGCAGTTACCTGCATGGGGTGGCGCATTTCTGGGCCATGCCTGACCTCCTGCAGGTGAAGGGCTCGGGTACATTCTTCGAATGAGTACACCCGAGCGTTTGCGCCTGAATACGATCGCGGGGCCTTTGCTCGGCGAGTTTTTGTTGGGTATGACGGTCGCGATGGGCGGGCTGTGGCTGGCTTCGCATGAGTCAGATGCCGCAGCCGGTGCTTTCGGGCTGGTGAACCAGATCCTGGA
>JAIXVK010000633.1 GCA_027483085.1 Comamonadaceae bacterium
ACCCCCAAGTGGTGCTGGACGATGCCGACCTGAATATTGCGGTCGAACTCAGCGTGCAAAGCGCCTTCTACTCCACCGGCCAGCGCTGCACCGCGTCCAGCCGCCTGATCGTGACCGACAAGATTTATCCCGCCTTCATCGAAGCCATGCAAAAACGCATGGCCGCCATCAAGGTGGGCGATGCGCTTGCTGCGGGCACCGACATCGGCCCCGTGGTGTCCCAAGCCCAGTTGGAACAAGATTTGTCGTATGTGGAGATCGGCAAGCTTGAGGGCGCCACCTTGCTCACCGGTGGTGAACGTTTGACGCGTGATACCGAGGGCTTCTACATGGCCCCGGCCCTGCTGGTGGACAGCACCCCGTCCATGCGCATCAACCGCGAAGAAATTTTCGGCCCGGTGGCCAGCGTCATCCGCGTTAAAGACTACGAAGAAGCGCTGGCCGTGGCCAACGACACGCCTTTCGGCCTGTCTGCCGGCATTGCCACTACCAGCCTCAAACACGCCACCCACTTCAAGCGCCACAGCCAGGCGGGCATGGTGATGGTGAACCTGCCCACTGCGGGTGTGGACTACCACGTGCCTTTTGGCGGGCGCAAAGGCAGCAGCTACGGCTCGCGCGAGCAGGGCAAATACGCGGCCGAATTCTTCACCACGGTGAAGACGGCTTACACACTGGCATAAGCAGCAAGGCCCCCCGCATGCGCACCCTTCGACGGATCTTTTTGAGCAGTTTGTTGTTGGTGTCCATGCCGTGGGCCCAGGCGCAGAACAGCAAGGGCGGTGTGGGCATCTTGATGCCCACCGTCACCTCCCAGCGCTGGGTGGTAGACGGCCTGGCGATGGTGCGCGCCATGGACAAGTTGGGTTACCGCCCTGACCTCAAATACGCCAACGACGATGTCGCCACCCAGATCGCCCAAACCGAGGAGATGCTCAAGGCGTCCGACATGAAGGTGCTGATCATCGGCGCCATCGACGGCAGCAAGCTCGCCCCCGTGTTGAAGAAAGCGGCTGACCGGCAAATCAAGGTCATCGCCTATGACCGCCTGATCCGCGACACCCCGTATGTGGATTACTACGCCACCTTTGACAACTTTCAGGTGGGCGTGTTGCAGGGCAGTTACATCATCGAGCACCTTGGTATCGACAAAGGCAAAGGCCCGTTCACCATCGAGCTGTTTGGCGGTTCTTCGGACGACAACAACGCCTTCTTTTTCTACGACGGCGCCATGTCGGTCCTCAAACCGTATGTCGACAAAGGCCGCCTGGTGGTGGGCTCCGGCCAAATGGGCATGGAGAAGGTAGCCACCCAGCGCTGGAGCGGCTCGGTAGCCCGCGCCCGCCTGGTGCAGATCCTGGACAAGCACTACACCAAGCAGCGCCTGGACGCGCTGCTCTCGCCCTATGACGGCATCAGCATGGAGCTGATCACCGCCATGAAAAAAGCCAACTACGGCCAAGCCGGTCAACCCCTGCCGGTGGTCACCGGGCAGGACGCCGAGATGCCCGAGGTGCGCTCCATCATCCGGGGCGAGCAAACGTCTACGGTTTTCAAAGACAACCGCGAACTGGCCCAGGTCGTCACCACCATGGTGGACGCTATTTTGTCGGGCAAAAAACCCACCATCAACGACGAAAAAACCTACAACAACGGCCCAAAAATCGTGCCCGCGTTTCTGCTCAAACCGGCGGTGGTCGATATCAACAACTGGCGCGCCACGCTGGTGAACTCGGGCTACTACAAGCCCGACCAGTTCCGCTAAGCCCGCTCCTTGCCGGCCCCCGCATAGCCCCCTCGTGCAGGGGGCTTTTTTACGCGCGTGCCACGCAGTGCTGCTAAGGTTCGGCATCAGGCCCCGGTCGCGGGCCGCGCACACAGGGGAACCCACATGACCATGGACGTGATTGATTACCAAATCTTCGGCGCTGAAATGCAATACGTCGAGATCGAGCTCGACCCCGGCGAGGCCGCCATCGGCGAAGCCGGCGTGATGATGTACATGGAAAACGGCATCACCATGGACACCATCTTCGGCGATGGCTCGCAGCAAGGCGGCTTTTTCGGCAAGCTCATGGGCGTGGGCAAACGCCTGCTCACCGGTGAAGGTTTGTTCACCACCGTGTTTCAAAACGACGGCAACGCCAAGCAGCGCGTGGCATTTGCGGCGCCTTATCCCGGCAAGATTGTGCCTATCGACCTGCGCCAACTGGGCGGCACTCTGATCTGCCAGAAAGACTCTTTTTTGTGCGCTGCCAAGGGTGTGGCGCTGGGCATTGCCCTGCAGAGAAGGCTGGGCGCAGGCTTGTTTGGCGGAGAGGGCTTCATCATGCAAAAGCTCGAGGGCGACGGCATGGCCTTTGTCCACGCCGGTGGCACCTTGATGGAGCGCACCTTGGCCCCCGGCGAGACCCTGCGGGTCGACACCGGCTGCGTGGTGGCCTTTCAGCCCTCGGTGGACTTTGATATCCAGTTTGTGGGCAAAGTGAAGTCCGCCATCTTTGGTGGCGAAGGCTTATTTTTCGCGACCTTGCAGGGTCCGGGCAAGGTGTGGCTGCAGAGCCTGCCGCTCTCGCGCCTGGCCAACCGCATCATGCTCTCGGCCCCTGCAACCCGCAGCCTGGTCGGGGGTGGCGGTAACGACGACTAAGCCCCGCGCAGAGGTGCCAAGCGGCCTGTCATGAGCGCATCAGGCCATTGGCGCACAATGTTGTGCACTACCTACCGCGCCTTATGGCCACAACCCCCCGATCCAAACGCCCGCAACTCACCGATGAGATCCGCAAACTGGTGGAAACCCACCAGCCTGTGGTGCATTCGGTGGCGCGCCACGTAGCCAAGCGCCTGCCTCCCAATGTAGACCGGGCGGACCTGGTGCAAGACGGCATGCTCGGCCTGATGGAGGCGCTGCTGCGCTGGACCAAAGAGTCCTCGGGTTCGCACTTTGAGAACTACATTGCCCTGCGGGCCCAGGGCGCCATGATCGACGGCCTGCGCGCCGCTGATCCGATGAGCCGCAGCCTGCGCGACCAGATGCGCAAGGTCGAAAAGTCTCTCCAGCTCCTGAGCCACCAGCTCGGGCGTGCGCCCACTGAGGGCGAGCTGGCCGAGCACTTGGAAATGCCCCTGGCCGACTACCAACGCCTTTTGCAAGACGCACAGGGCTATGTGCTGCTGTCGCTGCAAGACCTGAGCGGCGACAACGTCGACCACTACCTGCAGCGCTGCATGGACGAGCACGAAGACCCCTTCGCCGTGCTGGAGCGCGCCAGCTTGCGCAAAGCGCTGGCCGAGTCGATCGAGTTGCTGCCCCGCAAGAGCCAGATACTGCTGACCCTGTACTACGAGCACGAGATGCGCATGCACGAGATCGCCCGGCACCTAGGGTTGTCAGAGGCGCGCATCTCGCAAATGCACACCCAGTCCATCGCCCAGCTGCGGGCCTCGCTGGCCATGCGAGACGTTCAGAGCCTGCTGACACCCCGCAAGCGGTCGCGCAACCAGTCGGATACCGCATTTCAGAGCGTTTAACGCTGCCCTGCTGCCGGCCCGCATAGCCTGCGCAGGCATGATGCTTGCTGGGTTGCTCCTGCCATTCAACACCCGCAGGAGCACCCTATGAACCGCAACGACATTACCGAAAAAATCATCACCGTCAAAGTCAGCAAAGGCATCACCTGGGAATCGGTGGCCAAGAAAGTGGGCTTGAGCAAAGAGTGGACTACCGCCGCCTGCCTGGGCCAGATGACGCTGGACGACAAGCAAGCCAAGATCGTAGGCAAGATCTTCGGCCTGACGGTAGAAGAGCAAAAGTGGCTGCAAGTGGTGCCCTACAAAGGCTCGCTGCCCACCCCCGTGCCCACCGACCCGCTGATCTACCGCTGGTATGAAATCGTCAGCGTGTACGGCACCACCATCAAAGAACTTATCCACGAAGAGTTCGGCGACGGCATCATGAGCGCCATCGACTTCTCCATGGACATCGTGCGCGAGCCCGACCCCAAGGGCGACCGGGTGAACGTAGTGCTGTCGGGCAAGTTCCTGCCCTACAAGACTTACTGATTAAGCGGCGGCCTTCTGGCGGCGTTCGCGCACAGCGGCCGCCAACGTTTCGAGCACCGGCACGGTTTGCGCCCAGCTGATGCAGGCATCCGTCACGCTCACGCCGTGCTGCAGCGGCTTGCCGTCCACGATGTCCTGGCGGCCTTCGTTGAGGTGGCTCTCGATCATCAGGCCGGTAATGCGCGCATCGCCTGCGGCAATCTGCGCCGCCACGTCCTGGGCCACCACGATCTGGCGGGCGTGCTGCTTGCTGCTGTTGGCGTGGCTCACGTCAATCATCACCTGCTCGCGCAGGCC
>JAIXVK010000309.1 GCA_027483085.1 Comamonadaceae bacterium
AAGGCCACGCCCACGGTGGAGCTGGTGCCAGCCCACACCATTCCCGTCACCACCAGCCCGGACGGCAAGTGCACGCTGCGCATCCTGGGACCCATCGCCTTGGCGGGCCGGGTGGAGTGGTACGAGTTGGCCGTGGAGCCCGGCGGCGTGCTGGCCTCCGAGCCGCACGAGGCGGGCGCAAAAGAACACCTCTCGGTGCTCAGCGGCAGCCTCACGGTGCAGGCGGCCGACAGCAGCAAGGTGCTCAAGGCGGGCGACAGCGCGCGCTATGCGGTGGATGTGCAACACGCTATCAGCAACACCGGCAAAGGCATGGCCAAGGCGGTGCTAGTGGTGGAGCACCTAGGCTGATTTCCATATAAAAATGGGCTCTAGCGCCCGTTGAATATGCGCTAGCAGCTACTGAATTGATAGCAATTTAGCGCTGCAGCTTCCAAGGCTCGCTGGCAAAGCGCTCTGCCAGAAAGTCCAGCAACGCCCGCACCGCCGGCGACAGGTGCTTGCGCGAGGGGTAGAGCGCGTAGATGGACATCATGGGCAGCTGCCACTGCGGCAGCACCCGCTGCAAGCTGCCGTCAAGCAGATGCGGGCTAGCCAAGTACGTGGGTTGCATGGCCACCCCGCCACCTGCGAGCGCAGCCCGCATCAAGGCGGTGGCCTCGTTGGCGCTGAAGTGGCTGCCCACATGCACCTCGGCGTGTTCTTCGCCGCGCTGCAGCTTCCACACGCTTTTGCCGAAGTTGGCGTAGCTCAGGCAACGGTGCGCCTGCAGGTCTGCGGGTAGCTGTGGCGTGCCGTGCTTTGCCAAGTAGCCGGGCGAAGCCACCAGCACCGAGGCACACGGCGCCAACACGCGGCCGATGAGCGCCGGGTCCGGCTCGGCGCTGATGCGAATGGCCAAGTCGATGCGCCCCTCCACCAGGTTGAGTGCGCCTTCGCTGGCGTTGAGGTCGATCTTGAGCTGGGGGTACAGCGCCAGAAAATCGGCAATTGCTGCCGCCAGTTCGGCATAAGCAAACGACATGCTGCAGGTCACCCGCAGTTGCCCGCGCAGCGCGCCGTCGTGGCGGCTGGTCTCTTCTTCGACGTTTTCCATGAGCGCCAGCATCTGCTGGCTGCGGCGCAGGCAACTCTCGCCGGCATCGGTGAGCGTGACGCTGCGGGTGGTGCGCTGCAAAAGGCGTGCGCCCAGCCACTGCTCCAGCTCGCCCACATAGCGCGTCACCATGGCGCGGGACATGTCCAGCTTGTCGGCCGTGGCACTGAAGCTGCCAGTCTGCGCCACCTCGACAAACACCTGCATGGCGGTCAAACGGTCCATGATTTGCTCAATTTTTGAAACAGTAATGGCCGAATTATCCAGTTTATCTGCGCGGATATTGAAATTAAAGTTCAACCCAACGCTGATGAGACGTCCTCTTAGCGTCTAACCACTACCAGGAGTTCACCATGATCCGCACTACCGTTATCGCCGCATCGCTGGCCATCGCCTTTACCTCACTGTCTGGGGCAGCAAACGCCCAGCAGCCGCTCACCGTCAAGGTCTACAACGCGGATGCCAACAGCTTCAACGTCAATTCCACGCTGGTCTATGGCCAGAAAGACGCCATCGTCATCGACGCCGGTTTCACCCGTGCAGACGCTTTGCGCATCGCTGCCAACGTGCTCGACAGTGGCAAGCAACTCACCACTATTTACGTGAGCCAGGCCGACCCCGACTATTACTTTGGCGTGGAAGCCCTGAAAGAAGTGTTCCCCCAAGCTGACGTGGTGACCACACCCGCCGTACTGGGCAAACTGGCTCCCAAACTGGCTGGTAAGGTCGCATTCTGGGGCCCCAAAATGGGCGCCAACGCCCCCCGCAAGCCCGTGGTGCCCCGTGCCCTGGAAGGCAACACCCTGACGCTGGAAGGCCAGACCATCGAGATCCGTGGCACCCAAGGCTTGCTGGCACACCGCCCCTATGCCTGGATTCCGTCCATCAAGGCGGTGGTAGGCAACATCGGCGTGTTCGGCAACACACACGTCTGGACCGCTGACACCCAAACCGCTGCAGAGCGCGCCGCGTGGGTGGCCCAGCTGGACGAAATGGCCGCGTTGAAGCCTGAACTGGTGATTCCCGGCCACATGAAGGCAGGTACCAAGGTAGACGCGAGCACCATCGCCTTCACCAAGGACTATCTGCAGACTTTCGAGAAAAACCTCGCTGCCAACAAAACCAGCGCCACCTTGATCCCCGCCATGAAGCAGGCCTACCCTGCCCTGACGGACGGCGGCCTGTCGTTGGACATCGGCGCCAAAGTCAACACCGGCGAAATGAAGTGGTAAGCCCCTAATGACCGCTCTTCACCAAGTTTTGCAAGACCTGCACGCGGGTCACTGGAAGGCCGCCCATGACCTGGTGCAGAGGGACGACTCCATGCTGGGCGCTTGGTTGCACGGCATCCTGCACTTGCAGGAGGGCGACCTCGAGGACGCCGAGAACTGGTACAACCGCGCCGCCCGGCACTTCCGCAGCCGCGGCAGCCTTCAGGAAGAAATTGCCTTTTTTGAGCAAGCGCTCGCAGCTGCCACGCTTAACAACGATTGAAAGAAATCCACCCCATGTCCACCACCGTGACCTATTTGTTCGACCCCTTGTGTGGCTGGTGCTACGGCGCCTCCCCTGCCATTCAGCGCCTGGGGCAGGAAGCCTCCATCACTTTAGAGCTGGCTCCCACCGGCTTGTTCAGTGGCGGCGGGCGCGTGATGAGTGCAGAGTTTGCAGACTTTGCCTGGTCCAACGATGTCCGTATCGGAAAGCTCACCGGCCAGACCTTTAGCGAGGCCTACCGCAGCCAGGTGCTGGGCCAGCACGGCACACGCTTTGATTCATCTGCCGCCTCTCTCGCCCTCACTGCAGTGGCACAAACGGCCCCGGCCGAGGAATTGAAAACCCTGAAGGTCTTGCAAGAAGCACGCTACTTGGATGGCTTGGACATCTGCACCCCGCAAGGTGTGGACGGCGCACTGCGTGCCATGGGCCTGACAGCGGCGGCCGACCTGTTAGCCCGCCAAGACGCAGACCTGCAACTCCGGCACGATGCCCGCGTCCAGAAAGCCCGCCAGCTGATGCAAGCCCATGGCGCACAAGGCGTGCCGGCCATGGTGGTCCACGGTGCCAATGGCGCCCGATTGGTGCGCGGCGATGCGCTCTACAACGGGCATGACGCTCTGATGGCGGCGCTTGCCGCCGCAGCGGCTTAAGCTTTGCGGGGCGGCACAAAGGCCGCCCGCCCTTGCAACGCCCGCTCGCGAGCGTGGCAGCCTTCCAAGTGGTCGTTCACCAAGCCCATGGCCTGCATGAAGGCGTACATGGTGGTGGGGCCCACAAAGCTCCAGCCGCGCTTGCGCAGGTCTTTGGACAGCGCAATCGACTCCGGCGAGGTCGTCATGCCGCTGAGTGTTTGGTGGGTAATGGTGGCCGGGCGACTGCCACTGGCCGGCTCATAGCCCCAGAAGTAGGCCGCCAAGCTGCCAAACTCGGCTCGCAGCTCCTGGGCTCGTCTGGCGTTGTTGATGGTGGAGGCAATCTTGCCGCGATGGCGCACGATGCCGGCGTCCAGCAACAGGCGCTTCTCATCCGCCTCATCGAACAGGGCCACCTTGTCCATGTCAAACCCTGCAAAGGCGGTGCGGAAAGACTCGCGCTTGTTCAGGATGGTGAGCCAGCTCAGGCCCGCCTGAAAACCTTCCAAGCAAATCTTCTCAAACAAACGCGTGTCGCTGTGCACCGGAAAGCCCCACTCCTGGTCGTGGTAGCGCTGGTATTCAGCCGTGCTACGGCACCAGACGCAACGTGCGGTGTGGCCATCGTCGGTAAAAAGCCCGTTGGGCGCGGCAGTGTCGTTGAGCATGGAGCCTCCGCTAGGTGCGCTGGGATACTGTTTTTTTGACCAGTATACCGGCTTAATTCACCACCTGCGGCGCCACCTTGGGCAGGGTCATTTCGAAGACACATCCTTCGCCCACCACCGAGCTGACTTTGATGCGGCCACCCAAAATGCGGGTCACGATGCGGTGGCTGACCGATAAGCCCAGGCCTGATCCGCCCTGCCCCAAGCGTGTGGTGAAAAACGGATCAAACACGCGGGCTAAATTCTCTGGCGGTATGCCGCACCCGTTGTCTTGCACCGTCAACACAAAAAACTTGTCGTCTGGGGCGCTTGCGGCACTCACCTGCACTGAACCATCAGCCCGATCTGCCAGACCGTGGACCATGGCATTGCTGACCAGATTCATGACAACTTGCCCCAAGGGTCCGGGGAAACTCTCCACCAGCAAACCTTCCGGTATCTCCACGGAAAGCTGATGCCGCTGAAATTTGATACTGGGCCTGAGCATGTCTACCACTTCGTGCACCGTCTCACGGACATCAAAGGTGCGCCGGCGCTCGGACTCCTGGTCCACCGCTACCTGCTTGAAGCTGCCAATGAGGTCCACGGCGCGCTCCAAAGAGCGGCGCGAGAGTGTGGTGCCCTCCACCAAACTGTGCATAAATTCCTGGAACGCAGATTTTTTCAAACTGCCGGCCATCACCTCGCGGCTGGCGCGCTCACTCTTTTCTTGCAGCGCACTGATGGTGATCAGCGCGTTACCGATAGGTGTGTTGAGCTCATGCGCAACGCCGGCCACCAAACTCCCCAGAGAAGCCAGCTTCTCGCTGCTGATGAGCTCGTCTTGCGCGCGTTGCAAATTTGCCATCGTCTGGGTGAGATGCTGATTCGCCTCGTCCAGGGCACGGGTGCGCTCTGACACACGTTGCTCGAGGTTGGCGTTCAGGTCCATGA
>JAIXVK010000530.1 GCA_027483085.1 Comamonadaceae bacterium
AAGTGCGTGGTGGTCACGATGACGGGCACCCGCCCGTTGACGTGTTTGAGAATGGCCAAAGTGAGCGTCTCACGTTCGGCATCCGAGAGGACGAACTGCTCTGAAAAGTTGGCAAGGATGCACAGGCCTGTTGATCCGGCATCGATCATGAAATCGACACAACGCAACTGGCTTTCCAAGTCCAGCTCCCCTGTCGGGGAAAACGTCGTGGGAACAACCGGGAATACGCCCTTGTAGCGCGGATGGGACTTGGAAGGCATCGCTTACTCTGTAATGTTGAAGTGCTCGAGATACTCGGTCTTCAATGAAAGACCCAGGCCAGGTGTGTTGTCATCCAGCTGCAGGAAGCCGTTCTCAGCCGCGGGATCCCCCTCGAATATGTAATAGAACAGCTCGTTACCGACTTCCACATCGAAGATGGGAAAGTACTCACTGATCGGACAGTTCAAACTGCTCATGGTGAGGTGGTAGTTGTGCATCTGTCCTGCATGTGGAATGACAGGCACGCTGTAGGCTTCACACAGTGCATTGATTTTGTGGGCCATGGTGATTCCGCCCACACGGTTGGTGTCGTACTGCACTACGCTAACCGCCTTGCGGTCCAGCAACTGCTTGAAACCGTACAAGCTGAATTCGTGCTCGCCACCTGAAATCGGGATGCTAGTGAGTTGGTTCAACTCGGCATAGCCATCAATATCGTCTGCGATCACCGGCTCTTCCAGCCAGCGGGGTTGATATTTTTCCAATTTGGGCAGAATGCGCTTGGCGTACTCGAGGTTCCAGCCCATGTAGCACTCCAACATCAAGTCGTTGTCGTAACCAATCACCTCGCGGACTGCCTCTACCGATTTCAGGTTTTCAACAACTCCCTGCTGGCCATGGGCCGGTCCATAACCAAAGCGCATCTTGAAGGCCTTGAAGCCTTGGTCCTTGAACTTCTGCGCTTCAGCCTGCATTTCTTTGAGATCGGTCCGATAGAGCTTGCTGTAATAGCAAGGAATCTTCTCCTTGGTGCGACCGCCCAGGAGTTTGAAAACAGGCTTGTTTACCGACTTGCCCAAGATGTCCCAGATCGCAATGTCGATAGCCGAGATGGCAGCCATGCCAACGCCCTTGCGTCCCCATGCATGGGTTGCGCGGTACATACGCTGGTTCAGGTATTCATAGTCCCATGGGTCTTGGCCAATGACCAAGGGAGTGAGGTATTCGTCAATGATGGCTTTAGCAATACGGGGGGCCAAGGCTACATTTCCCAAGCCAATGATGCCGCTGTCGGTTTCGACTTCAACCACGGTCCAGCAATGAAAGCGGAACGTATTCATCGTGTCCGAACCCGCTGCATGTTGATTGGCCTTGTTGTCGTAGACAAGATCCATGGCGTTGGAACAAAAGTTACCCTGGGGTGGAACGGTCTTGCCCTTCCATTCATAGACGCGAGCGCGAACGGCGGTGATTTTCATGGTGTCCTTTAAGGGTTTTGGTTGAATATGAAGTGGAAGGAAATGGCCTCAGGCCGCTTGCAGACCTGAAGTCTCTTGAAGGCGAGCCGCTCCCATGCGACAGGCGATGCGGAACGCATTCGCAGTGGCGTCCACGTTGGCGCGCCCTTGCCCGGCAATATCAAAGGCCGTACCGTGGGCGGGAGTCGTGATCGGAATCGGCAAACCGCCTTGCACCGTGACGCCCTGTGAGAAGCCCATCAGCTTGATCGCGATCTGGCCTTGATCGTGGTACATGGTCACGATGGCATCGAGCTCGCCATCTCTGGCTCTCAGGAAAATCGTATCGGCAGGGAATGGCCCCAACACAGGGATACCCATCTCTGCGAGCTTGGCCACCGCCGGCTGGATGATGTCAATCTCTTCCCGGCCACAGGTACCGCCATCTCCGTTATGGGGGTTGAAGCCAGCCACTGCGACACGAGGTGTAGCGTTTCCGTTGCGCTGAAGCGACCGGTAGATTAAGGTCGATGCATCAATGATGCGCTGCTGGTCCAGGTACTGGGGGACATCCTTCAAGGGAACATGGGATGAGATCCGTGATGTCCAAAGCCCGTTCAAGGTATTGAATTCACAAAAGTAGCTCGTCACGCCCAGGTGCTCTGCAAAGTGATGCAACTCATCCTCATGCCGGAGTCCACCCATCTTCATGGCGTGTTTATTGAGGGGCGCAAAGGTAATGGCATCAATGTGTCCGGCCAAGGTGGCATCCATGCACATGTCCAGAACCGTCAACACTGACACGCCACAGGCAGCAAGTGTTTGTGCTTTGGTGACTTGATCAGGGCGCACGGTATCTACCGTTAAGAATGCGGGGACATGAACATTGCTGCGACCACGCACCTCCGCAAAGTTGGCGACCCGCTGGGTCACCACAGGATGGCCGGCAACTTTTTGTCCGTCTTCCCAAAGCCATGCGTCTCCAACCAATACAACGTTGGCCAACGCCATCAAGTCTTGCCTTGCCAATAGCCGTGCCACCAGTTCGGGACCTATTCCTGCCGGATCGCCCAAGGTGATTGCAACAACGGGAAGCTGTGGGGTATGTGTCATGTCAGATCTTCAAGAGTGGAGTAGCGGCAACACCCCAGGGTGTTGCCGCGATGCGGTTTACTTGGCCCAGATTTTTTTGTATTCGTTGCGGTATCCGTTATCGGGATCGAACACATTTTTGGGGCCGCCGTCCTTGCCGACGTTGTCAGCAGTTACCAAATGAACTTTGGGGACATATCCCGACCAAGCCACTTTGGAAAACGACCGATTGAGCTCATCCACAATCTGCCAGCCCTGCATGTTGAGTGGCGAAGGAACGGTGCCAGCCTGATAGCGCTTGCTACGGATACGCTGATAGGCAGCCTCAGAACCATCTCCTGCAGAGACTGCTTTGGGTCCGCCATCGCCTTTCTTGCCTGCGGCTTGCAAGCTGCTGCCCATGAAGTCGAAATACAAATCGTTGATGGCCAGGGAGTGCGTCCACTTGTCACCAAAGCGCTGCAACAGCGAGGTGGTCAACTGGGGCATGCGAGTGGAGCTCTCAGCGATTGGACTGTCTTCAAAGCTGAGCACAGTGCAACCGCCACACTTCTTGATCACTGCCTCCATGGCGCGTGCTTTGTAGACAGCAATGGCGTATTGGGAGTCCGTGAAAATCACGACACCGGCCTTCCCACCGGAGTCGACAACAGCTGAAAGCGCAGCTACTTCAGAGACATCGTCTGCCGTAGTGGTGACATTCGCGAAAAGGCCGGCTGCCGCATTGGGACCAGGCTTTTCACCAGAGTTCCAACCCACTAAGGGGATTTCCGCTTTTGCGGCGTTGGCGAACGCGACTTTTTGCTCGGTCGTATCAAAACCACCGACCACAATGCCCCCCGGCTTGAGCGCCAATGCTTGGTTCAAAGCTGCCGTGCGGCCACTCACGGAACCCTGTCCATCGATCACACGCACCTTCCAGCCGATAGCCGCCGCAGCTTCCTCGACTCCCTTGGAGACACCCAAAATGCCGCCGTTTTTCAAATCAGCCGCCACAAAAACAATCGTCTTTCCAGCCGCTGCCTTGGGTCCCGTTGTGGGGCCGTCCCATGTGCTCTTGGACATCGTGGCTACTTCAACTTTCTTCTTGGCTGCGTCCAAGAAGTCGTCGGCCATGGCCGCGTGGGCGAAACCGGCAGCAGTGATAGCTATTGCAATGGCGCCCAAGCGCGCTTTGAACTTCGTCATGTTTGTCTCCTGAAATGGAATGGTGGTTTTTTGATAACCGCTTACCCAGCGGTTGAGGGGGAACTTGCGCCAGTCGCTGGTGCCGTGGACGACTGAAGTTGTCGAGCGGCAATTCGACGCTTGATAGAGTGGTTACGACGTTGTTGAGCCCAACCCGCAATTCCGATGGAGACCAGCAGGGTCAATCCATTGAAGAGTGGTTCAACAAAAAATGCGCCGCCGAATTGCTGGATACCCGAGATGCCGATGGCCAGAATGGCCACCCCGACCAAGGTGCCCCAGACATTGACTCGTCCCGGGCGAATCGTGGTGGAGCCCAGAAATGCGCCCACCAGTGCAGGCAACAGGAACTCCAGACCCACGCTGGCTTGACCGATTTGAAGTCGCGATGCGAGCATCACACCGGCAAAACCGGAGAGCGCCCCAGATGCAACGAATGCGCCCATGACATGCTTGCGCACTGAAATGCCATTGAGCTGCGCCGCTTTGGGATTGGCCCCAATCACATACAGTGCGCGGCCCAAAGGCGTGAACTCTGTCACCAGCCACAAGGCGACGCTGATGGCCAACACGTAGAAGGCACCAACTGGCAGGCCCAAGAAGTTCCCACCGGCGATGTCCACAAAGCCCTCAGGCAGCTCGCCCACGACTTGGCGACCACCGCTGTGCCACATCGCGACAGCGTAGATGACGGTCCCGGTACCCAGGGTTGCAATGAACGAGTCGATCTGGGCCAACTCCACCAACAAACCGTTGAGCACCCCAAAAAGCGCGGAACAGGCGATAACGATCACAACCGCCAGGGGCCAGGACAACCCCAACTTGGTTTGCAGACTGATCGCTAGGATGTGCCAGAGGACAATGCCGTAGCCTACGGTCAGGTCGATCTTTCCCGTGATCATGGGGATAGTGGCCGCCAAAGCCAAAATGGCGATTACCGACTTGTCTGCCAGGATGGCCCGCAGATTGAATAGCGTTGGAAAGGTATCCGGCAGCATGACCGAGAACAGCGCTGCCAGCAGGACCATCAAGAAGACCAGACCGTAGACGGGCATCGCTTGTGTGATGCGTTGAATCACATTCACCGCTTTGCCATCTAAAGATGCATCTGGCTCCAGGGCCGTTGATTTCATTGAAGTTGTCATACTGTTGTCTCCATTTCTGTTTCTTGTGCAGGGGCGACGGCGGTGCCGCCTGCCGCGAGGTTGAGCAGGTTCTCCACCGTGATGTCTTTGCCGCTCAACTCGGCTTCAATTCGGCCGTTGCGGAATACGAGAACCCGGGTGCACACGGTGGCTACCTCTTCAAAGTCTGTGGACACAACCGCCATGGCAGTACCTGCATTCGCTTGCTCACGCAGAATTTCGTAGATCTGCCGCTTGGCACCCACATCAACACCCGCTGTGGGCTCTTCAAGGACCACGAGCTCTTTGTTCAGGTTGAACCACCTTGCCAGCACGACCTTCTGCTGGTTACCGCCTGAGAGCTGCTGAACTTCCGCCAGGGGAGCCGGTGGATTCACATCGAACATCTTGATCAGGCGCATGGCGTTGTCGAACTCCCGCTGGCGCCTGTCGAATGCCAGCCCGCGTTCACCATGGAGCGTGGGGTTGGGGAACAGGTTTTCCTGCACGCTCATGGACGGTGCGAGGTTTTCATCCAGTCGTTCACTTGCCACATAGGCGACGCCTGCATCGATAGCTTGTGCGCTATTGCTGAACCTCACGTCTTTCCCGCTGAGCCGCATGCGGCCTGCGGAGAGGGGCTCTCGCCCAAAGATGGCACGGCTGATGGCTTCATGGCCTGCACCCCGGAGTCCGATCAATCCAACGACCTCACCCCGGCGAATCTCGAAGGAAAGTGGTCCGGCATTTCCACTGGCTGCGCCTACAAGCTCCAGAACTTTGCTTCCATTCGCTCTGGGCTGCGCTTTGGCCACAGCGCCTGACAGCGACTTGCCCACGATCAGGTGCACGAGCTCATGGGTGTTGGTTTGCCTGGTGTCCTTGATGTCCACCAGCTTGCCGTCGCGCATCACAGCTGCGCGGTCGGAAATAGCCATGATTTCGTCCAAGCGGTGGGACACATAGACCATCGCCATCCCCTGCTCGCGCAGCTTTCGCAGTACACCGAACAAGCGCTCCACATCGGCCATGGGCAAGCTGGCCGATGGTTCATCGAGCACCAGGACTTTTGCCTCCACTTCCAAGGCACGCCCGATGGCCAGAAGTGACTTCTCTGCACGGGTCAATGAAAAGATCCGGCGCCCAGGGTCGATATCACAACCGACGCGCTCCATGACCCGGCGCGCGCGCGCGTCTGCTTCTTTCCAATTGATAAGACCGAATCGCTTCGCATAGCCCATGCCCAAAGCTACGTTCTCGGACACCGTCATCCACTCCACCAGACCCAAGTCCTGGTGAATGAACGCCACGGGCTGTTTGGACCGGTCGGCACTGCGCCATTGGGCTTGAGGCTTCCCCTCAAAGTAGATTTCTCCACTGTCACACGGGTAAATGCCGGCCAGAAGCTTGATCAGTGTCGACTTGCCTGCGCCGTTTTCACCCAACAACGCCAGGATCTCGCCTTCGCGGACATCCAGGGTGATGTTGCTGACCGCCTGCGTCCCGCCAAACCGTTTGTTGACGGACTTGAACTCGAGCACAGGGCGACTCATAGCATCACCACTTTGGACACATCCGGTTCCTTCTGCGTCGCGATGTAGCGCAGCACCTTCAGTTCGTTGATGTCCAAAACAGCCACCCTGTCGGAGTCCAGGGAAATAAAGGCCAGCGGCTTAGACGGATGGAATGTGAGTGCGATGCAGCGGCCATCCAGTTTCAGATATCCGGTTTCACTCAAATCCACGGGATTCACGACAGAGAGAGAACGATCACCATAATTGCTCGTGAAAAGTCGCCCGTCAGCCGCGCGGTAGATGCGGGTCACGTCATCACGCGATGCCGCGCTGTACTTCACGGTCATGTCGCCGGTATCAATGGCGCACAGCGTATTGCTCCAGCGGTTGCTGACGAAGAGCGTCTTTTCGTCCTGACTCAGGCAGTAGCCCTCGGGCTTTTGTCCCGGATGGCACGCCAAGGGGGTGAACAAAGGATCCCACGGCTTCACCTTGGTCACGGTGTGACTCAGCAGGTTCATGCAGAAAGCGGTTTGGCCATCCCTGGTCAGGGCAAAGAGGTGGCTCTTGATGCCACCGGATGGCACAGCCCTGCGCGCAGCAACATCCGTGGACGGTTGCTCCAGCACGAGCAGCGTGGACTTCTCTTCGCTCAGCGCATACAGCCGGTCCTTCTCATCCATTTGCAAACCATGGATGCGGTTAAAAGGCGACAGGTCTATTGACCGTACCAGTTGAGACGAACGAATGTCGATTTGGAGCAGTGAATGACCGCCCTCGCCCACATGCCCGGACGTTTCAACGCCGTAGTGCCCCACATAGGCGTAATGCTCCGCGGCATCGGTCACGAACTCGTGCGGAAAGTCCGGCAGCTGCAGGGAGCGAAGGCGCTCTCCGCTTTCAATGTCGTACCAGCTAAAGCAGTGCGAGCACTTTTCTACTAAAAGCAAGGTTTCTCGTGCCATATGTCTTCTCGGTTAGTTTTAGGGGGCCTGAATGCCACGGGCATTCAGACGGATGCGATAGAGGGACGTGCTTGCGCAGATGTAGAGCTCGTCACGCTGATGCCCACCGAAGGTCAGATTTCCAACCTTTTCAGGGACAAACACCTTTGCAAGCAAGGTGCCGTCAGGGTGGTAGACCTGCACACTGTCTTGGCTGCTGGTGTATAGCCAGCCGCGACTGTCGAGCCTGAACCCATCAGATAGCCCGGGGGTCACAACAGCGAAAATCCGGGGATTAGCAAGCGCCTGTCCATCAATGACGTCGAAGCAAACAATGTGATGGTTACCACCCCCATCCTTGGCCAATGCCGCAGAGGTGTCAGACACATACAGCAAGGACTCATCTGGCGAGAAGGCCAGTCCATTGGGCTCTTCGACAAACGCACTCACCATGCTGAGCACCTGGGTCTTCGGATCAAAGCGAAACACGTAGTTATCACCCAGCTCTGACTCCGCCTTGTGGCCTTCGTGATCAGACGCAATGCCGTAGGGGGGATCCGTGAACCAAATGCTGCCGTCGCTTTTCACGACCACATCATTGGGCGAGTTAAACCGAAGCCCCTGGTAGCTACTGACCACTATTTCATCCGAAGAGGCGTCTGAAGACAGCGGGAATATGGTGCGAACAATGGCTCGAAGCCCGTGGGAGCAATGAAGCAGGGATCCGTCGGCCTCGCGGTAGTGGCCGTTTGTAAACTCAACGCCACTGCGCCACACGGAAGCGCCCTCCTCGGGGTGCCAGCGCATCATCCGGTTGTTGGGAATGTCACTCCAGAGCACGCTGGCGTCTTCAGACATCCAGACAGGCCCCTCGCACCATGCAGAACCTGTCGTAAGGCGCTCCAGGACTGCGCCCTCTGGAAGCAAGTCACTGGCTCGCGGATCGAAAATTTCAACAACTTGCGAAGTCATTTGGACATCTCTTTGAGGGTTGTCGTTTGGACTTGCTCTAGGTGAGACCGCATGGCGCCCACCGCAGTCTCCGGATGACGCGTCCTCAGCGCCTCGACAATGCGCCGGTGGTCTTCCACGCTGTGCTGAATGGCTCCGGGTCGCTGCAATGCACTGCGCCGGTACTCCAGCGCGTAGTCATAAAAATCCGAAACCACGTCGACTAGGAGCGAGTTGCCGCAGCTTTTGTACAGGGCCACGTGAAACTCCCGATCCGAGATCTGGAAACCCACCGGGTCGGCGTACATGGTTTGCTGGTCTTTAACGAGCTCGGACAATCGCGCCAGCTCGTTGTCTCCAATACGCTGCGCGGCCAACCAGATGACTTGTAGCTCGACAGCCGCACGGGCCTCGGCTACTTCCTCGAAGGTACGGTCTTTGAGGTTGCCTAAGGTGCTGACCGACTCGTGCATCGGCAACAAACCAGGTCCGACCACGCGCGTCCTGGACCCCTGACTTACCTCGACCATCTTGCGCGCATGCAATATGCCAATGGCTGCACGCACCGTCTCACGTGACACTTCCAGTGTCGTTGCCAGCGTCCGCTCCGATGGCAACTCATCTCCTGCACGCAAGAGACCGGAATGGATCATGTATGCCAATTTGTCGCTGATCTGGTCTTTGACCGTCCGCTTGCTCACGCGGCCGTGCTCACCTGGTATGCGATCAATGAGTTCCATGATTTTTAAATAGAGAGACTATCTGGTCAACTGGTGGGTCCATCGTACCAGTTGATACAAAAAAATGAACAGAGGGTTTTCCCCATATGTTAGCGACCCAATCGCTTTCAACTTTTGTAACCTCTGACTCGATAGCAACCTTAAGCAGTCGATCCGTGCAGCAGCCAATCGGCTGTTCCATTAGCAGCGCTCAACTGGTTTGTTTCTTTGTTTGGTTTGGCCGCCGTTGAGGGTCAGTTGCAGACCTTTACAAAGTCCGATGTCAGACTCGTAGGGACTTTTTCAGTGAGGATGCAGACAGAATCGTGGACTCCGGCACATTTTTCAGCCGAGGTTTTTTATGCCAAAGCTGGGGTGATACTGCTGAACTTACAGCCGAACACCCACGTGCAACTGAGCTGGAGCTGGAGCTGGACAATGCTGATGCAGGTGAAGACCTTACGCGGCTCATGCATGTCACGGAAACCCTGAACCAACGCTGCGGAACAGGTACCGCCTTAACAGCCAGTACCGGACTGTAATGGGTATGTCGCAATGGTCCATGAAGCCGCTCCAAAGAACTCAGGCCTGCATCACACGCTGGGATGACATGCCGGTAGCCCGGGCGTAATCTCTCCACTTCTTTAGCGCATCTGAACCATGACACAAGCCCCCTCCCCTCTCAATCTGCATATCTCTCGCGGAGGTATCTACCGGAAGAAGTCTGATGCACCCAAGGTCCGTCTGACCAAAGCAGAGATGGAGATCAGATCGCTTCAATTAGCTGAAGCGGCGAAGCTTGCGAATGACGGTGACGACGCCTTGTTGCGCACGATGACAGATATCCGCTTTGCTGTGGAGTGCGTTGTCGATACCGGAGGGATCATGAATAACAAGTCCCCCAGAGCGCAATACGGTCGCCGCAGAAAATTCAGCAACCCGCTGTTTCTCTCCCCTGCTGGTTTGATCGAGTCCTATCCGGAAAAGGATGAAGATCTGTTCACCAGCGAGGAGGTCGCTGTTGCGGCCATTCGCAAGTTAGGCGTTGGCGGTGAGTGGAATGTGCGCGAAACACTGTTGACGATGGAAACTGCCAGCAAGCGCTATCTGCGATGGGTCGTCGAGGTCAAAGGCAAGGAGTTTTCTGAAGCCAGGAGAACACTGGATGAGCTTGCAGAAATTTACCGCCAGGGTGGTCGAGCGGCACTACGTGCTCTGTACACGCGCGAGCATGTGGCGAAAATTGTGACTCGACTTCGCGCGGCCGGCGTGCAGATGCAAGGGGATGATGATTGGACATCTGGAAAGCCAGCGCTGCCCGTTGATTTTCAGGTAGGGCAATACATGCAGGTCAGCGCAGAGCCTAAGGGGGCGTAATACATTTCACAAGTCAGTGAAACAACTGCCTGTTGTTTGAGCCCGTTTTTACGGATTGCGAGCATTCAAGACAGAATTGCACACCCACATCAAAGGAACCCATGTGATGGCCATCTTCGACAACGTTCGCTACGGGCATATAGAGGCAGATGCTCACCAAACGACGTTGAATTTACTCACTGAGGTTGCCGACTACCTGAGCCGTCTGCCAGCACACCCAATGACTCACGCGATGATTCATAAGGTGCAATCCCATTTGGACAACCCGAACGCAAAGGCACAGAACGCACGATTGACCATGCTCGCAGAAGACCAGGCACTGAGCGCAAAAATTCAATCCGGCGATGGTTTTAAAGGCACTTCTCTACTAACACCCTCCGGGGCTCCAGTGATCGCTGCCAGGTTGCTGTATCCCAACTTACGACTTGAATCTCCGGCTGTTCAAGAGCTCCTCAATGCAGGAGAGCAATTGCAAGCAGACACCCTATCTGCAGCAATCGGACGTGAAATTGCTGAGGGAGTGACTATTAACCTGTCGCCCATTCATCCAATCATTGACCTCGTGTGGCTTGAGCCAAAAGCTGTAATGACACCAAGTCACAAGATCGAAAACGCGTAACGCAGATTAGTACAAAGGGATGGCTTTCTTATTCCCGATCTGATGTCATGGATTTCGACTGACCATGCGGTTCGATTCCGGGGTAGCTCTTTCGAAAATGTTCCAACACCTGCGAAAGGGGCATGTGATCAATATCCCCCAGGAACACATGCCAGCTGGGCTTGATGCTGGCGGCCAGAAGGGCCCGTGCGGTGTCAAGAAATGAAGCATGGACGTCGCCCAGAAAGCAGATTTTCTGAAGCGCTTTGTTCAATTGGGCACGCGTCTGGAGATTTACATCTCTCATCACAAGACTCCAGTAACTGGAGCCGATGAATTTGATCTCGGCTCCTACGATCGAGGGGCCGATTGAGAAAAGCTCTAAGTGAGGTTTTCTTGCGCCCGGCCACGATTCGCTGCAGGCATGCATATGACCTTAGGGTTGATGGATGTCATGGAGCGATTTGCCATGAGATGGAGGGTATCGTTAGGCCTTGAACTTGGCAAAATTTCGGCCTTGGTGTCAGAAATACTGTGGCGAGAAAAGTAAACGATATCGCTTAATCACTGATCAAGACCACTCAGCACCACGAGTCTTTTTCCAGTAATACCTCATTAGATCTCCCATGACAACCGGGCTGTCCCATTTGCCGTCATTCAGCCGTCTAAGCGCCGCTTCAGTGAGTTTCATATTCTGCTTGAGGTCATCAATGAGTGAAGTCAACTCATCAGCAGAAAGCGCGCCTATTTCAGTTCTTAAGAGAGCCACCCGCTCACTTTGTGTTTGGTTTAACTCATCGAATTGTTTCACTGCCGGACTTGGCTTAATCGGCACCTCAACAGATCCAACATTTGGCTCAATTGAAGGTGTGCCCACACTAGTTACTGTCTCTTCTACCGCTCGCCCCACAAGAATTGATTTCAAGTACGCGTGTCTTGATGCAATCGGTTTCGCATCAGAGAGCGCCAGACGGCTACTGAGACGTTCAAGTGCTTTGCCGAATTTCAATTGGCCATGACGGAAGAAAAGCTCTTCCGAAAGCTCTGGATCAATTCCAAGATCTTTTGCGAGTTTCAGTTGTCCAATGTCAACAGGTGACGGTGCCGTACTTATCGAACTTGGCTTTAAATGGACTTCAAACTGCAGAAGTTCAACTGAACGCCCTACCTTTATTTCCTTAGCTGTGACGATCAGTTCACTGACCTCATTAACCTCTTCAATTGCTGGCTTCAATGTGTCCCGATTGAAGAAGCGGAACTCAGTTTTCAACTGTTTAGACGCTGGCTTTCCACTGAGGACTGAGACCCACCATTGCCACTTCTGCTTTGCTGTTAGATGACTCGGGTTGTCTTTATATCTGGCGAAGATATCGTACAGAGCTAGGCGAGCATGATTCCTAAATTTTGAGACGGTTGAAAGCTGGATTTGTGCGTAGAGAGTTGGCGAAAGGATTTCCGCTTTCATTTTTGGAGCGTATGCCCACTCGATCCAGTTTTCATTGTTAACTTTGAACAAAGATACTTGAGCGACCAGAGCAGAGGCAGTCCAACTAGAGCCCTCTCCACCACTTGGAGACTGCCAATCAATAACGTGCGTAACCATTGACTTCAAGTGTTTCTTTAGCTCTGCTGTACTTCCGTCGGAGCCATCAAATCCACGCAGTACAGAACTCAGGGGAGCCCGGAACTCAACCCTCGAGGGATCCGCAGCAGCTTGCTCACTCGCTATGACCATCATCACCGTATACGCCTGACGACCGATCCTTGTGATGGCACCACTTTGAGGAACCATCGCAAGGGTTGCTACGTGCTTCTTGACTTTGTCGGATGAGTGAATGGCAGATTGCATGCTCTCATTATGTGTGAGATTTTAAAAATCACATAAAGGTTTTTCGTTCTTAGCCCTTGTTTTTTCTCACACTCAGGTGGCATCAGCTCATATTTGAGCCTTGTTTTTTCTCACAGTTGATCCTCGGATATCACTTTCAGCCACTCCTGACAGCTCCTGATCACTCTTTGCACCTTCAGCTTTCCGCAAATTTCATTAAAAAACAGGTCTCTTGCTTTTCCTCACATTTCCCTTGGTTTAACTCACTTCAACCTTGATTTATCTCACTTATCCCTTGGTTTACCTCACACATTGTTCTATAAGTCTTTGATTTATATAAGAAATTTCACTCCTAAATGTATTAAAGATCTTAAAGAAGTTAAAAAGAGAAGACTGAGAGATGTGGATAACTTGCTAACAACTGGGTAGCAACAGCCAATAGGACACATTCCTAAGACTTTCGCTTCACAGTGATGTAGAAAAAACGCACAATAGATGCAACACGCAGAATTTTGCGTTTTTAGGAAACTTCACATGACAATCACAAGTAGTAAGGACGCAAGGGTCTCACTCGAAGACTTGATCACTTCATCAAACCGCGTAAGCGCGGTGATCGAAAGTGTACGAAGCACAATGCTCGCACCAGACGCTCGTAAAAAAGCACCAACCTTCACAACGAGTCAGGTAGCTGCTGTTTGTGGGCTCGAGAAAGCCGCTATTGATTACCGTATTAAAAAGGGTGACTTACCCACGGGTCAAATGGACGATGGTCGTCGTCGGAAATTTAGTTTGTCAGACACCCGAGTCTGGGCGCAAGCGTACCGTTCCAAATCTCTTCGGCCAAACAATGCAGAAGCAATCACTATTGCAGTTGCTAACTTCAAAGGTGGTGTGACTAAGACAACCACTGCTGTCACCTTGGCTCAAGGGTTGAGTCTTCGTGGACACAAAGTGTTAGTTATCGATACTGATCCGCAAGGTTCAATGACCACACTGTTTGGACTGCTCCCTGATGTTGATGTGTCCGATGAGAAAACAATTTTGGGTCTTTGTTACGGGAGCGAGTTAGCCGTTGACTACGCGATCAGCCCGACGTATTGGTCAGGGATCGATATTGTTCCTGCGAATCTCGCACTTTATTCGGCCGAGTTCGCCCTCCCCTCGCGTCAAAAAACGGAACCTAACTTTGAATTCTGGAATGTACTCAATAACGGTATTGACGTTGCCAGGACAAACTACGACGTCATCATTCTCGATACGAGCCCCAGCCTTTCCTATTTAACAATTAACGCGCTCCTTGCATCTGACGGCCTGATCATGCCTTTGCCGCCCAGTACATTGGATTTCACGTCGAGTGGACAATTTTGGAATTTGTTCAACGATTTAGCTGCAAATCTGCTTACCAACCGGGGCAAGTCGAAGAGTTTTGACTTTGTTGATGTGCTTCTTGCTCGGGTTGATTCCAACGACTCATCATCGAGTGTTGTGCGGGAGTGGATAACAGCTGCTTACGCCAATATGGTCCTCCCGGTTGAGATTCCAAAGACATCTTTGACCGCGAGTGCGAGTGCTGAATTTGGCACTGTTTATGACACTGAACCATCCTCGATCAATTCGCGTACTTATCGACGTGCCTACGATGCGTACGAGCGTGTTGTTGAGTTGGTAGAGGGGCAAATTCAAACAGCGTGGAAACGCCAGATTGGAGCTTGATATGGCATTAAAAGATAAAGCCGCAAAGATCGATTTCTCTGCTATCGGATTGGCTCCGACAAAACCTGCTGTTCAGGGATCTAAAACTGCTATCGGGATGCATGCAGACGCATTGTTTCGTGATGAGCGTGTGGCTGAAGAAAACTCTCAACTCAAGTCCAAGTTAGAAGCCTTTGTAGGTGCAAGTCCGACACGGAACATTGATGCAAAGTTGGTTGTTGCAAGTCGTTGGGCGAATCGTCATGAACTTTCATTTCAAACAAAAGAGTTTGCTCAACTAAAGGGTGAAATCGAGTCAGCTGGTGGGAACATACAGCCAATTAAGGTGCGTCCAACCATCGATGGGAAATTCGAAATTATTTTTGGACACCGTCGTCACCGTGCGTGTCTTGAGTTAGGAATCCCAGTTCTTGCTACCGTTGATGATGTAGATGACGTCAAGCTATTCTGTGACATGGACCGTGAGAATCGCGAGCGCCAGGCTCTTCGTCCTTATGAAACTGGTGTCATGTACGCTCGTGCCCTCGATGAGGGCCTTTTTCCCTCGGCGCGCAAACTTGCAGAAGCAGCATCAGTAGATCTTAGCCAGCTGGGAAAAGCACTTGCACTTGCCCGCTTACCCAAAGAGATCCTAGAGGCTTTTGCAAGCCCTCTTGAACTTCAGTATCGTTGGGTTTCTGAGCTGAATGCAGCTCTGCAGAAAGATCCTGATTTGATCCTCTCAAGAGCGCGAGAGTTGTCAAAGGTCGCATCAAAAGAGGCTGGTGCGAAAGTATTGAAGGCGCTTCTTCACGGTGAGGGTGGAACCGTTCCACTCCCTAGAAAAGTAAAGCTTTCAGGTAAGTCCGGCCGCTCGGGCGAGTTGACCTTTGATTTGACGAAAGGTCATGCTGAAGTTCAGATGAAAGGTATTGCGCCGGAGCTATTTGATGAAATAGAGGCTGCCATACGTAAAATTTTGGGATAAAGCACTTGGCAAAAAAGGGGGGTGGAACCGTTCCACCCCCTTTTTTACATCTCAACACTTCGCCGTTTCATCTTCTTCACCGCATCGATCTTTCTTGCTAGCTCCTGAGTCGAATAAATGGAGGTCGTATCGATTGAGGCGTGTCCTGCTAGTTCGCTCACCACTTCAATCGGAACGCCATCAACCAATGCCTGTCGAACAAAGGTGTGTCGCATCCAGTGGGTGGAGGCTTTAAAGAACCGTGCTTGTTCTAAACCTGCCTCGTTGCAGCCGAACGAGATCTTGGTAAAAAACCGTTTGAGTACTGCGTAAATCCCAGAGGCCGACAAGGGCAACCCCGGCATCTCCGAGACGGAGGTGGCTTCAGTTGCGCCCGTGCTCGACCGGCGCCATTGCGGTACCGAGGCGTGAAGGGTCCGGATCAATGGGAGATCGCTAGCGTCTGCGAGTTGTTTGTCCGTTTTTAGGAACTCTTTGGCATGTTGTGTGATGAGCTCCACAATCGAGTCTTGAAGTGGAACCTCACGGGTTTTATCGCGCTTGCCTGTGACAGTAAGTACCCAGGTGGGTAGCTGGTCAGGAAGATTTTCAAGGCGAAGATCTTTGTATCGCGCATTCGCTAATTCGTCTAAACGCACGCCGCTCGTAACCAAAAGCTCAAGAATGCAACGTAGGCGATGGGACTCCGGAGAAGAGGGTAGGGCGCGTAAGTTCTGCAGTACGAAGGTCCACTCTGCTTCGGTAAAGCTGCGGCGGATGTCCACTTTAGACACAGGTAGATCAAACGACTTCATCAGCGCCCGGAAGGGATTGGCTACCAGGTAGCCAGCATCCATCAGCCCGGTGAACAACGTCTGCAAAATGACCAATGCTTGCTTTTGCGAAGCAGGGGAGGGCTGTCCTCTAAATGCGCGCCACTGAGGATCGGATCGCGGGACGGGCTGGGGGTGTATCCAAGACGCCGGGACTGCTTTCAGAAACTCCCGGTAGCGTTGGCAATCGGGGGCGGTGGCGGAGCTGAGGGGTTTGTGCAGTTCTTGGGCACACCAGAGAGCGAAACGTTCAACTTCTTTACGGTAGCTGCGCTGGGTCGATGGCTTCTCGTTGTAACGACTTAGCCAGGCAGTGATGGCTTCCCAGTCGTTGCCGGCGCCTAGTGTGTTGGCCATGTGACTGCGAAACACTCCGCCTTCTCCGGTGAGGGTGGGGGTGAGTGCGATGCGCTGGAGTTCGCGGTCGATCAGGGTGAGGGTGCCGGAGGTACTGCCTGAAGGGGAGGGGAGGGCAGGGGAGGGTGACCCTGAAAAGATGACTTTGGGGGATTGCAGGGCGCTCAGGGATTTGGGTTGGAGGGCCGTGGCTTGGATGGCCATGCGCAGCTGTTCTTGCTGGAGTTGCAGCCAGTAAACCACCTGCCCTGCTCTCAGTCCACCAAAGCCTTCAATGCGCCCGTGCCAGCGGTAGCCATAGACATTGATGAAGTTCACCAAGTCTTTGAGAAAAAGCAGTCCCACATTGCGCAGACGTTTGACCACCGGACGGGCGAACCAGAGCTCCAGTTTGTCTTCGGCCGTGGGCTGGATGGCCAGTAGGGATTCCAGGTGGTTGAGGGCGCGCACCCGTTCGGCAGAGGGGTCTTTGAGGTGGGCGCCGGCTTCCAAGGCGTCTGCATTGCCCAGTCCGAAGGCGGCCTTGTATTCGTCCAAAAGCTCCGCTTCCGAGTACATGTCGGGGTCCATGCCCTCTTGCTCCACCCATTCCTCCAGGGTGGGCAACTGCACGGCCGCCGCCGGCTTGGCCTGGCTGCGCAACAGGTCCAAGGAGGTATGCAGGCCTGCATGTTTGGGCAGTCCGGGGTCCAGGTTGCGCCCGGCCTCGATGATCTGCTGCAGCAAGGCGTCCTTGCGATTCTGGACATAACGCAGATCGGTCGTGCTTTCCGCCCAAGCCAGGTAGCGGTCAAAGGACTGGCGCAGGTCCAGACCCAGCAAAGCGGAGCGTACAAAGGCGAAGTGGTGCAGCCCCAGGGAGCGAGGATCTTTGACCACCTGGGACTTGGACCCGGGCGGGCGGCCGCGGCGCTTGGGCGCTGGGCTGTGAAACAGCGGGTCTACCGAGAGAAAACCGGGCAAATCGGCCATGTAAGCGACCTCGTACTTTTAGAGAATGCCGACTTAGAGCAATTAATTAAGCGTCATGATTATAAGGATAATCATGACGCAGTCAGAATTCAATGGATGGAGGGGTCTCCTCGTTTTCAGTGCAATAAGTGACGGTACGAAAAGCTAGCACTGGCGCGGAGGTGGTGTTGGTAGATCGTTGATTTCATTGACTTTCCTGTTCACTTTCAAATCTGCGAT
>JAIXVK010000169.1 GCA_027483085.1 Comamonadaceae bacterium
CCGGCACAGCCGCACCGGGCGGCTGCATGGAACTGTTGGGAGTGCTCATAACGCGTTACTCCGGTTCAAGCGCTTTGGAGTTCGTCAGCGAGTGAAGAGATCTCTTCGATAGCAGCCGCGAGTTCTTCGGCGCCTTGGGCTTGTTGCTTGGCTGCTGAGGCCGCCTCTTCCGAGGCTTTGGCGGCTTCTTGCGCAGCACCGGCGATTTGCTCCACACCCCGCTTCACCTGTGCGACTGCCGCTCCTATTTCGGTAGCAGCGGCCAGAATCTCGCCCACGTTGTTGCCCACCTCGGCAATATCGCTCTCGATGGTGAGCAAATTGACGGTGGTGGCTTTGGCCTTTTCAACCTCGTTGACCGCAGTCGACACGATTTCTTCGAGGTCACGGCCCACCACGCCGATCTGGTCCTGCACCGCCTTGACCAGGTCTTTGATGCGGTCTGCGTTCTCCGCAGAGTCTTGGGCGAGGTTGCGAATATCCGTGGCAACCACCACAAAGCCTTTGCCAAACTCGCCAGCGCGGGCCGCTTCGATCGAGCCGTTCACAGCCAACATATTGGTTTGGATCGACACCGTGGTGATCGCATCCACAATCTTGTCGATACGGCGGGACACGAGCTCTAACTCTTTCACCTGGCGAATGCTTTGGCGGCTGGAGTCTGCACTGGCCAACACGTTGGCAATCAGCGCGTCTACCGAGGTTTTGTTGGTGGCCAATAGTTCGCGGATTGCTTTCACCCTGGCCGTACCGGCGGTGCCGCGCTCCACCGCCAGCTGGGCGCTCTTTTCAATTTGAGTCACGGCAGCAGATGCCTCTTCGGTTCCGGCGGATTGAACCTCGGCACCTTTGCGGATCTGGTCGATGGCAGCCATGATCTGGGAGCCCGAGCGGCTGATTTCCTGCACCGCGGACGACAACTCTTCCGCGGCAGAGGCCACTTCCTCGGCGCTCTTGGCGACATCGGTTGAGTTCTTCAGGTCTTCGGCCAGTTCCGACAGACCTTGGGCGGTTTGCTCGCATTGCGACAGGGCTTGCGCCTGCTCGGCCACGGTTTTGGCGGCTTCTTCTGCGGCAGCGGACTGCTCTTCGGCGGCTGCGGCAATATCTTCAGAGCCCTTGAGCGCTTGGATGGTGGCTGTTGCAGACTGCTGGGCGCCGGTGGCGATCTCGCTGATAGCGCCGACAATTTCGACGGTGTCTCTACGGATCTGCTCCAGCTGGCTGGTGATCACTTTGCCGTTTTGGACTTCCTCTTCCACCGCTTTGGCCGATTGGCCAATGCCTTCGGCGATCACTTTGACTTCGCCCTGAATCTGACCCACGAGATCCTGGATTTGCTTGGCGCTCTTCTCCGAGGTTTCAGCCAAGGTGCGCACTTCATCCGCCACCACGGCAAAGCCTTTGCCGTGCTGCCCGGCGCGGGCCGCTTCAATCGCGGCATTGAGTGCCAGCAGATTGGTTTGGTCAGCAATCCGGGCAACCGCTTTGACGATATCCCCGATATTGGCGGCCTGCTTTTCCAACTCTGCCACCATGCCGACCGATGCCGCTTGCCGCTGTGCCGACACCCCCACATTAGCCACCAGGCTGGTCACTTCGGTGCCTGTGCGGGCAATCAGTGCCTGAGAGGACTCCACGCGGGCCGCACTGGCCTTGGCGTTTTGCAACTGGCGTGTCACGGCACCTTCTACCTGCTTGAATGCGGCCAGCGACTCTTGGGCTGCGCCGGTTGCCTCTTCGGCACCAGTGGCGATCTGGTCGGATGCGCGCTTGAGCTCTTCGGCGGCTGAGGCCGCTTCGGTGATGCCGGATGACATCTCCGTGGTGGCCGCTGCAATGCGCTCTGCCGCTTGCTGTTGCTTGGCCAAGGTGCGGGCGCGCTTGCGTTGGGCCTCAGCCTCGCGGGTGACAGCGGCGGATGCGCGGGCGGAATTGGTATCTGCAGCGACGCCATGAGGTGCGCTAACGGCTTTTTTAACGAGTGCCATGGGAGTGGGTCCTTTCGGGGGAGAGTTGCAGGCAGCTGGGCGCAGGGTTGACGAGAACGAAAGGGCAGCGCCGGGGCCCGGCCATATTCCATTGCGCTGCTAGGGAAAACATGAGGGAGCCTTGTGAGTTACCGATGGGCCGCGCCGGTGTCTGCAGGCTCTGGCTGGGCGGCCTCTTCAATCAGGCGGGTGACCAGCTCAATCAGCTCCACAGGCTGAAAGGGCTTCACCAGGTAAGCCTTGGCGCCGCTTGCCATGCCGGCCGAAATATCGTCCTCCGAGCCAGCGGCCGACAACATAACTACCGGCACGTTGCGAAGCTGGGGGTCTGCGCGCATCACTTCGCAGGCCGTCAGCCCGGAAACGCCGGGCATCCGGACATCCATCAACACGAGGTCGGGCTTGTGTTCACGCGCCATTTCGAGGCCCTGCTCACCGCCATTGGCTTCTAGCACCAGAAAGCCCATATATTCGAGCGTCATCCGAATCAGCCGGCGAATGCCATCGCCGTCCTCAACTGTCAAAATTGTTTTTTTCATGTTTTTTCGCGCCTGAAAATCTATTTGGCGAATTTACCGAAAATTCCACTTTTAGTGTTGATTTTGATTTAAATTTTTTCTCAAACTTTTCTATCACTTCCTTATTGCGATAGTTTTCATGTTTATTTTTTCGAAGATCGTGGCGTGGATCACCCAGCCCTTGTTCTGGGTTCTCCTGGTGTTGATCAGTGCGTGGGTGCTCGCCCGGCGACGCCCGGCGCTGGCGCGACCGGC
>JAIXVK010000220.1 GCA_027483085.1 Comamonadaceae bacterium
AGCGGCCGTGGTGGGGCAGGAAGATCGGGGTTGCCGATTTCCACCAGCCCATCGGCAGTGGCGACCCGGAAGTACACGCTGCCCGTGGCTGTGAGCTGAAAAAACTCAAACAGGCGGTAGGGGAGTTCCACCGCCAGCCCGCCGGACGTTGTGGAAATGTTCAAGTCCAGCGCTTTGAGGGCACCCAACAACGAGCGGTCATAGGCGGCATTGGCGGCCGCCACAGATTCGCTGCGGGTCACCCACAGGCTCCCGACCGTGACCAGTGCCATCACCGGCAACAGGAGCACGAGCAGGCGGACCTTAAGGCTGGCTTGGCGTATCCGATTCCAGAACATAGCCCAGTCCCCGGTAGGTTTGAATGTGTACGCCGCTGTGCTCTAACCGTTTGCGCAGGCGATGCAGCAGCATGTCGATGGCGCTGGGTTGTACGTCGGATTCATCACTGAAGATGCGATTCATGACTTGTTGCCGTGAGAGCGGCTCGCCACTGCGCATGATGAGCGCCTTGAGCAGCGCGTGCTCGCGTGGGGAGAGCGCCAGCATCGCTCCGTGCAACGTAAATTGGCGGGTGACGGTGTCGAAGTTGAGCGGGCCGGCTGCAAACCGGGGGTGCTCGCTGCCGCGGGCACGACGCATCAAAGCCGTCAGTCGGGCCTCGAGCTCTGCCAAGGCAAAGGGTTTGGGCAGGAAGTCATCGGCGCCCTGATTCAGGGTATTCACCCGTTCGGTCAGCGAGTCTCTTGCGGTGAGCACCAGCACCGGCAGGCGGTTGTCCCGGCTGCGAATGCTGCGCAAGATGTCTGTGCCGCTCTTGCCCGGGAGGCCCAGGTCCAGCACCAGTGCGTCGTAATCCGTATCGCCCAAGGCAAGTTCTACCAAGCGCCCGTCGTTGCGCCAGTCCACCTTGTGGCCCGATTGTTCCAAGGCCTTGCTGAGCCACTCGCCCAAACTGTGTTCGTCTTCGGCCAACAGGATATGCATGGCGCGGATTATGGGTCCGTTCATCCAGCCGGACTGATAGGAACTTGTTAGGTTGGGCCTTGCATCATCCGCAGCGGATTCTGAATACACATCAAACCATAACGAGGAGACACGATGAACGAACTTTCCATCAATCGCCGCCAATGGATGGCCACCGGTGCTGCCGCCACCAGCAGCCTTTGGCTGCCACCTGCCTTCGCACAGGGCACCTGGCCCAACAAACCTTTGCGCCTGGTTGTGCCGTTTGCCCCCGGTGGCAGCTCGGAGATTGTGGCGCGCGCCATTGCCGGCGAGATGGCCAAAACCATTGGTCAGAACGTGTTCGTGGAGAACAAGCCCGGGGCAGCGGGCAACATCGCGATGCAAGAGGTTGCCAACAGTACTGATGAACACACCTTCATCCTCGGCCACATCGGTACTTTGGCGGTGAATCCGTTTATTTTTCCCAAGCTACCGTATGACGCAGAACGCGACTTCGCATCGATCACTCTGATCTCCAAAGTACCCAGCTTGTATGTCGTGCACCCTGACTTGCCGGTGCAAAACCTCAAAGATTTCGTGGCGTATGCCAAGGCTCGCCCCGGTCAGTTGAACTACGGATCAGCGGGCAACGGCAGTGCAGGGCATCTCGCCTTTGAGTATTTGAAGATGGTGAGCGGTACCTTCATGTTGCATGTGCCTTACCGTGGCACTGGCCCCATGCTTACAGATTTGATGGCAGGGCGCCTGCAAGCGGCCTCTGTCGGCGCGCCTGCGTTGTTGTCGTTTATCAAGGCGGGCAAGCTGCGCTGTATTGCAACCGGCACTGCCGAGCGTTTGCCGCAGTTGCCTGATGTGCCCACCGTGGCGGAGCAGGGCTACAAGGGTTTTGAGATGACGCAGTGGTATGGCTTGCTGGCCCCCAAAAAGTGGTCTAAGCCGAATATCGACAAGCTGGAAGCAGAGTCCATCAAGGCAGCACGCGGGGCTACCGTGAAAGAGAAACTTTCCCAGGAAACCGCACTGGCCGTTGGCAACACCGGCAAAGAGTTTGATGCCTTCATCAAGGCGGAAAAAGTCCGTTGGAAGGCCGTTATCGAACGGGCGCAAATCAAGCCTGACGCTTGAGCAAAAGCGTTTCATCCCTATCGCCAACCTATTTCAGCAGCGTGCGGTAGTGCGCTGCTGGTCTGCGCGTTCGCGCGCAGAAACCTCTTGATACCTTAAGGATTGCAGTGACTGTACATAGTCAAAAAGACTTCTACTCCGGCCTGATGTTCACCATCGTGGGCGGCAGTTTTGCGCTGGGCGCCAGCTCCTACCAGCTGGGTACCGGCGCCCGCATGGGCCCGGGCTACTTCCCGCTCATTCTGGGCATCCTGCTCGCTGTACTGGGCTGTGCGATTGCTGTGAAGAGCATGATCACCCCCACACCCGACGGCGACAAGGTAGGCAAATTCGCCTGGAAACCCCTGTTCTTCATCATCACCGCCAACCTGGTGTTCGGGGCCTGCATCGGCGGCCTGCCAGTCATTGGCTTGAAACCTCTGGGCCTGATCGTCGGCATCTACCTGCTCACCTACATCGCCAGCCACGCTGGTGATGAACACAAGTTCAAGGAAGTGGCTGTTCTGGCCACCATCCTGGCC
>JAIXVK010000493.1 GCA_027483085.1 Comamonadaceae bacterium
CTTCAACTTGTGTTCATCACCAGCGTGGCTGGCGATGTAGGTGAGCAGGTAGATACCGACGATCAGGCCCAGTGGCTTCAAGCCGATCATGGGCAGTCCGCCGATGCAGGCTCCGAACACAAGGTTGGCGCTGATGATGAAGAACAGGGGCTTCCAGGCGAATTTGCCTACCTTGTCGCCGTCGGGTGTGGGGGTGATCATGCTCTTCACAGCAATCGCACAGCCCAGCACAGCGAGCAGGATGCCCAGGATCAGGGGGAAGTAGCCGGGGCCCATGCGGGCGCCGGTGCCCAGCTGGTAGGAGCTGGCGCCCAGCGCAAAACTGCCGCCCACGATGGTGAACATCAGGCCGGAGTAGAAGTCTTTTTGACTTTGGATTTTCAAGTGAGTGCCTTCTTTGTTTTTGGGGAAAACGAGATCGCGGGTATGGCGGCCGAAGCTGCAACCCGACTCTGCGGGGCGAAGGTTATCCAGTGGTGTCTGACCCGGTAACTGTGGCGTTCAACAGCTCGGGAAAACCCTTCAGTAGTAACCCTAGGCCCCTTTGGGGAGGGCGTTTTGCACGGTGCGCAACCAGTCCTGCCCGATCCGGGCCGCCAGCTCGGCGTGCACCGGCTTTGATGCGTTCTTGAGAAGCCGGGTTTGCGCAGGGGTCGGGTTATGGATATGGGCTGCGCCCGTCAGGTGCAGCGCTGCGAGTGCTTTGTCGTTTTGTGCGTCTGCAATTTCATTGCCGAACACCAGTGCGTCTTCGAGTGCGCCTTGCATGATGCGGCGATCGCCTGCCGGGAGGTTCTCCCAGAAGCGCTGGTGGGTGACGACCGCGTAGCCCAGGTAGCCATGGGTCGTGAGGCTCAAGTCGCTCTGTACCGCTTGCATGCCCTGGGTCCAGAAATTGGACACCGGGTTCTCGGTGCCGTCGACCACCCCGGTCTCCAAGGCTCGTCGGGTTTCGCTGAAGGGCAGGGTCACAGGCCATGCGCCCCAAGCGCGCATTTGCTGTGCGATCACCCGGGAAGCCTGCACCCGCATGCGCAGACCGACAAAGTCGCGGGGCTCCAGCAACGGCCGGTTCGCACTCATGTGCTTGAAGCCGTTGTCAAAAAACCCCAGGCCGGATAGCCGCTGCCGTTGCAAGCTTTCCAGCAAGGTTTTGCCCACTTTGCCACGCGTGAGGCGGCGTACGGCCTCCAGGGTGTCGAACAAAAAGGGCAGGTCGAACAACTCGAACTCCGGGAAGCCGATGGGGCCGAACTTGGACAAGGAGGGCGCCACCATGTCGACCGCACCGAGCTGTAGGGCCTGCATCTCGTCATGATCGCCATAAAGCTGGCCCTGGGGGTAAATCTGAACCCGCAAGCGCCCTTGGCTGCGCTCTTCGGTCAGGGCGCGGAAGCGTTCCAGCGCCATGCCTTTGGGGGTGTCCCGCGCTACGACATGGGACAGTCGTACCGTTATCGACGGCGCACCCCAAACCCTGGGCGCCGTATTGGCCGCGCCAATGGCTGCAGCCAGCTGCAAACAGTGGCGCCGTGTCAGCGCGGGGGAGGGGCTCGAGGGCATGGCCGCTATTATGCGAGTGCCTTTGATTTCACCTTCACCATGCCTGAGCGCAACCCGTCCGCTGCTTTGAACTTTGCTGCCTTGCGCGAAAGCGGCACAGGCACAGGGAGCCGTAGCCGCTGGCCCGGGGTGTGGCTGTCGGGTTTCCTGGCCTTGGTGGTGGGTTCGGTGATTGCGTTGGTGCTGTACCTCCAGCACTTTGAATCGGAAGAAGACACCCGGCGCAGGGCTGCAGACGCACAGTGGCTGGAGCAGAGTGTGCAGTTTCACTTCCGCCGCCTCGAAGAAGACTTGCGGGTCGCTGCGCGCCAGTCGGCGGATGTGCAAGGGGGCTTGCTGTGGCGCGAGCCCGGTGTGTTGTTGGCCCAAGGCTGGGTAGGCGCTCCCCTGAACGCCCCGCCGGGTTTGTGGCAAATGGATGAGTCCCGCCATCCCCTGAATGCACAGGCACTCGCCACCATGAATGACACCGCGCGAGGGCTGCGCCGCTCCGCTTATGGGGGCCCGATGCGGGCGTCCGATGGCGCTTTGCTGCCCGTGGTATGGCTGGCGGTGCCGTATTTTGAGCGGGGCTATTTTGTCGGCAATTACGTGGCTGCTTTGTCACTCGATACCGCTGTTTACGGCTTGGTGCCGGAGTGGTTTGCCCGCTCACATCAAGTGCGTCTGGTACTTGACGAGGGAGCGGTGCCGGCAGAGCCCTCTTCATTCAAGCCATTCCGTGCTGCCATGAATCTCGCGGGTACCGATGTGTACCTGGAGGTCACACCGATCCAAGGGCAACCCGCCACCGTGCCGCGTATTTTTTTGTTGGTGGCCATGGTGTTTTTAGGCGGCATGCTGGTGAGCCTGTGGGCGCTGCGGCGCGATATCCAGAAGCGCCAGCAAGTGCAGGCGCGTTTGCAGGCTGAGGTGGCTCTGCGCACCGCCATGGAGAACTCGGTCACCATCGGTCTGCGGGCGTGGGACATGGCAGGCCGGGTGCTGTATGTCAACGAGGCGTTTTGCCGCTTGGTGGGCTACCCGGCGGAGGCGCTGGTGGGCGTCTCGGCACCCATGCCGTATTGGCCCAAGGGTAATGACAGTCACATCGAGCAAGTGCACCGCGACATCCTGGCCCATGGCACGCAGATCGATGGTGTCGAGGTGCAGTTCCAGCACCAGGACGGCCATTTGTTGGATGTGTTGATCCACGAAGCCCCATTGCACACCGACACCGGTGCGCACATCGGCTGGATGAGCTCGGTTTTGGACATCAGCGAGCGCAAGCGGGCGCAAGCCGTTGCCTTGCAGCAGCAGGAGCGTCTGGAGGCCACAGGCCGTCTGGTGGCCGTGGGCGAGGTGGCCTCGACCCTGGCCCATGAACTCAACCAGCCGCTCGGCGCCCTCAGCAGTTTTGCTACCGGCTTGCTGAACCGGTTGAAAGACGGACGCATCAGCCCTGATGAGACAGCGCCTGTGGTGCAACGTATCGCCGGTCTCGCGGAGCGTGCCGGTCGCATCATTCAGCGGGTCAACGCCATCGCCCGGCGGCGCGAAATTTCCTTGCAGCAGCTCGATCTGGTGCCGGTGCTCCAGAGCATGGCACCCCACGCCATGCCCGAGCTCGCACCGGTGTGGGTCAAGGCGGATGAGCTGCTGATCGAACACCTGCTCAACAACCTGCTCACAAACGCCCAAGAGGCCGCCCAAGCGCACTCGGATACGCCGCAAGTGCATGTGGCCTTGCTGGTGGAGGGGGCATGGGCGCAGCTCAGTGTGTCGGACAACGGGCCGGGGGTACCCGATGAAAACCAGGCGCATATTTTTGATGCGTTTTACAGCAGCAAAGAAGGCGGTATGGGCATGGGCTTGCCGATTTGCCGTTCGATCGTCGAGGCCCATCACGGGCGCATCGTCGTAGACCGTGCACCGGAGCTAGGGGGCGCACGGTTCACGGTCAGTTTGCCGCTGGCGGCACAATAGGCCCCCCAGAAAGGCACCTGTGAGCACTGCAGCCATTTACA
>JAIXVK010000393.1 GCA_027483085.1 Comamonadaceae bacterium
GCCTCCATGTTCTTCAAGCTGGACTCGGCGCAACGGGACCGGCTGGCAGAGATCCTGCACACCATCCACTTGGCTGACAGTGTGGGGCGGCAGGCCGGCAACCTGAGCCACGGCCAAAAGCAGTGGCTAGAGATCGGCATGTTGCTGATGCAAGATCCCAAGTTGCTGCTGCTGGATGAACCAGTGGCCGGCATGACCGACGAGGAAACCGAGCGCACCGCCGAGCTGTTCTTGACCCTCAAGGGCAAACACTCGCTGATGGTGGTGGAGCACGACATGAGCTTTATCCGCACCATCAGTGACATCGTCACTGTGCTGTGTGACGGCACGGTGTTGGCCCAGGGCACCCTGGATCAGGTGCAGGCCGATGAGCGTGTGATCGAAGTTTATTTGGGCAGATGAAAGCCCCCACGCTCCACCGTTGCACGGGTCGCTGCCCCCCAAGGGGGCTAATTTTTCCCTTCGGGGCTGACCGCCAAGCGGCTCAGAGCATTGGGGCGGCCCTGCGAAAAATTGCACAGGTAAGAGAACACTATGCTTGAAGTAAAAAACATCAACCAGTACTACGGTGGCTCCCACATTCTGCGGGACGTGAGCTTGGAGGCCGAGGTCGGCAAGGTCAAGGTCATTCTGGGCCGCAATGGTGTGGGCAAGACCACGCTGCTGAAATCGCTGATGGGGCTGGTGCCCATCAAGTCCGGCACCATCTCCATGGATGGCAAAGAGATCCACAAGCTTACGCCTTACGAGCGCGCCCGCTTGGGGCTGGGGTTTGTGCCTCAGGGCCGCGAGATTTTTGCGCGCCTTACCGTCGAAGAAAACCTGCGCATGGGCCTGGCCTACAAGCCTGCGGGCACACCGATTCCGGCCGAGTTGTTTGAGTTGTTTCCGGTATTGCAGCAGATGTTGCACCGCCGGGGTGGCGACTTGTCGGGCGGGCAGCAGCAGCAATTGGCAATTGCGCGCGCGTTGGCCGCCGGCCCCAAGGTGCTGATTCTGGATGAGCCCACCGAAGGCATTCAGCCCAGCATCATCAAAGACATCGGCCGCGTGATCCGCATGCTGGCTGACCGGGGCGACATGGCCATTCTCTTAGTGGAGCAGTACTACGACTTTGCCCAGGAGCTGGCGGACAATTACATCGTGATGGAGCGCGGCGCGGTGCTGGCACGGGGCATGGGCCAGAACATGGAAGTTGACGGCGTGCGCGCCCTCGTGGCGATTTAAATGCCGGGTACCAACAGATCCGGTGCTGCCGCTTCGGCGGGGGGCGTGGTCTCTGCGGATTTCATGTAGGCCGGCGCCACACGTTTGCCAGTACGCAGCACCAGGCCACCCGCTTGGCGCTTTTGCTCGCCGGGGGAGCCCCGGTTCACTATCGAGCCGCACCGTGCCTTGAGCTGTTGCACCATGTCCATCAGTTCGGTTGCCGAGTTAACTTTGGCGCTGTGTTTTTGCAGTAGCTGATAGGCGTTGTCGATCAGGCGGGGGTTCAAGGTATCCCGGCCATGCAAGATAAGGTTTTTGACGGCATGGGTCGGGTCCCCCTTCAGGCTCAGGGCCATGGCCGTTTCAGCGTATTCGAGGACTTGGGCTTGTGCCGCCCGCAAGCGGTCGGCGTAAGGCGGGTAGGCTGACGCGCTGGCGGCCAGCAATTCGGTGAGCGAGCGGTTGCTGCAAAACCGCCGCCCAATCACATCAATAGTCTCTTCCAGCTCGTTGAGCTGAACCGCTTTGTGAGAGAGCTGGGCCATCAGGGCAATCAGGTTTCCTGCCGACTCGAAATCGAAAGAGGTTTCCCGCACGGTACCCGTCATTGCGCGCACGGTGTCGACCGCTTTGGCGAACTGGTGCTGCTGGATCAGATTCAGTGCGGCCACCACATCGGCCAAACGTTGCAAACGCGGGTTGCCATCATCGCGGTCTAGCAAGCGCAGCAGGTCGTCATGGCAGCGTTGCAAACCTTTGCGGTCGCCCGTCGTGAGCCGGGTGAAGGCCAGCATGACCAAGGTTTGCGCATCGAACATTTTGGAGTCCAGCCCGAGGCGAACCGTCTTGTCCAGCAAACCCTCCGCAGCCACGGTGTCGCCGCTGTAGTAGGTCATCATGGCCAGGTTTTGTACCCGGCTGATCGAGGCCGGCGTCAAGGAGGCCGCCATCTTGTAGGTCTCTAGCGCTTTGTCGAACCGCCCCAGCTCAAACTGGGCGCGGCCCATCACGTCGTAGGCATCTGCGTAGTTGGCATCTTCGCCCAGCAACTTTTCCAAGGCGGTGGTGGCCTGGTTGATTTGACCGGCGTCTAGCTGGGCACGGGCTACCCCCAATTTGGCCCAAGGCAAGGTCTTGGCAGTGACCACGGCCTTGTAGAGGGTTTGCGCTTCTTGCGGGCGGGACAAGCGGAGCAGCAATTCGGCGCCCACCCGGGCGGCATAGAGCCAGAAAGGTGCGCGTGTTTCAAATCGCTCCAGGCAAAGAGCGGCGGCATCTTCAAAGCGCTCTTCTTCTACTGCGGTGAAGATCTCTTGCAAGGCCGCCTTGCGCGTTCGGGCCGCAGCCAGCCTTTCACTCAGGTGGGTGGCTTTGTGCGGCTTGAGCATGTAGCCATCCAGGGCGGACTCTGCCGCTTCCGCCACTTTGGAGTACGTGGCCTCTGCGGTGATCATGATGAACACCGTAGAAAAAGGCAGCAGCTGGTTGCGTCGCAAGTCGTCCAGCAGGTCCTGGCCTGACATGGCATCGGTTGGGAAGTGCTGCTCGCACAGCACGAAATCAAAGGTCCGGAACTCCAGCTGGCGCCGCGCATCGACCGCGCGCGCAGCCTGGGACACGGACGCGACCCCAAAGTCGCGCAACTGTGAAACCAGTATGGAGCGTGAAGTGGGGTTCCCGTCAACGACTAGGGCGTTGCAGGTGGAGAGGTCATAGTCAATCGCGGCCATTGCGCACATTATGGTGGTGCCAACCGCGATTGACCAGAAAAGCTACATGGCCCAAATGCGTAGATCCTGCCCCGCCATCTGCCACGCCTGCGCGCGCCACTGCTGGCGCACCGTGCGCAAGAGCTGCATAGCCGGTTCTACCGTGGGTGCCAAGACCCGTAGCACCAGTGTGCGGGTGTTGGGGCTGGTTACGCCGCCGGTGGGTGCGAGCGGGTGCTCCCGCAAGGTGTCGCGGGCGAGGTCGATCAGGGCTTCTTTGTCCGAACGCTTCCAGGGGGTGCCACTTGCAAAAAACAGAGTTGCCAGGCAGCGGTGGCCTGCGAGGCCAGTGGGCCCGTCCATCAAGCGTTGGTCGTCGGCACGCAGGCGGCCACGCTCCAGCCAAACTCCGGGTATCTCGAGATGCTGATCGAGCCAACCGCTTACAAAAGGCAGCTTGGCATGGGGCAGACCCAGTGCCGTAATGTCCCAGCCTATGCACTGTGCACCAGGTGCGAGGTTCAGTTGCAGCTTATTGATCGCGTTGCACGCGTCGTAGCAAATGGCCTCCAGGGGGAGCCATTCCAGGCGCGCGTTTTCCTGCAGGTGCAGGCGGGTGGTTTGGGTGGCGACCGGGCCGTCCGAGCGGTAAAACCGGGTCGCACCCGGGGTGGTAACCAGCCCATGTGCTCCCGGGCCGACTGACACATTCAGCTCTAAGGTGTCTCCACCGACCAAGCCGCCGGGCGGATGCACCAGCACGTTGTGGCAGATGGTGTCGCCCTCGGGGTAGAGGCTTTGCAAAATCCGTAGCGGCCCGCTATGGTCATAGCGGGCCACACAGCGCTGGTTCTCGACCTGGTAGTTGAGGTTTAAACGGGCATGCCAAACCATAAATCAATGGTTCTGCGAGCCACGGTGCGCCCAGCCGGTGGTGCGCTTTTCAATGGCGCTGAACAGCTCGTACATCACCATGGCCATCGCCCCCACCACCACCAAACCAGCAAAGGCCAAGCCCATTTGCATGGCAGAGCCTGCGCTGATGAGCAGGTAGCCAATTCCTTCATTAGCCGCTGTCATTTCGGACACCGTAGTACCCACAAATGCCAGGGTAATGGCGACTTTGAGCGAGCCATAAAAGTAAGGCATCGAGCGGGGCAGGCCCACTTTAATGAGCACGTCCCAGCGCTTAGCGCCCAGCACCCGCAGCACATCTTCGAGCTCAGGCTCTAAGGTGGCAAGGCCGGTGGCAATGTTCACCATGATCGGGAAAAAGCTGATCAGAAAAGCCGTCAGGATGGCCGGGCCCACGCCAATGACGAACCACACCACCAGAATCGGCACAAATGCCGCCTTAGGCAGCGCGTTAAACGCTGTCATCAGCGGGTACACCGCAGCGTAGGCCAGGCGCGAACTGCCGATTACAAAACCCAGCAACACACCCACCACGATGGCAATGCCAAAGCCCGCCATGGTCACCCAGAAGGTGCGCCACGCGTGGCCCGCGATGATGCCTTTGAACTCCCAGAACTGCGTCCAGATCCGCCAGGGGCTCGGGAACACAAACTCCGACACATCCAGCGCGCTACAAAGCACCTGCCACAGGGCAATGA
>JAIXVK010000487.1 GCA_027483085.1 Comamonadaceae bacterium
CCACGGACTGATCAAAGTCCGCGTGTTCTCGGACGACCGCGTAGCCCGCGACGAGATGTTCAAAACCCTGGCGGATGAGCTCAATGCTGCACCCATCCAGCACATCGGCAAATTGCTGGTGCTCTGGCGCCCCAAGGCCACTAAGGAAAAAGCGGTTGACGAAGACCGCATGCCCGGCCCCCGCGACTTCAAGGTGTTGAAATTCGGCCGTCCCGGCACCCGCCCTGAAGTGAAAACCTTGCGCGTTCTGGGCAACCAGCGCCTCACGCCCGGCGGCAATATCAAGCGCGCCAAGCCGAAGCCACAGACCAGCGTCAAAAAACGCAGCCAGACCTGATACCGAAAGAAAAACTGACAACCGGAGCCCCAAGCTCCGGTTTTTTTATGCCTGCGCGTCCCGTGTATCGTTGCTGCTCGACAGTGCAGAGACCATTTGGCGCAAGACGACCAAGGCGCAAATCCACTGGACTACAAACAGCCCAGTGCCCAACCGGTGCCACAGGGCAAGGTTCTCCCGAGCCACGATGCGCGGGGCAATCGCCAGTTCGACCATGAGTGCCAAGAGAACGCCGCCCACTACAAAAAGCGTAGCAGCCTGCGCAAATTCCACGGGCACCAAGCGCCGATTTGACCGAAATGCAATCAGCAACATCGCACCACAGGCCACAGAGATCCATGTCTGGGCGCTGAATAACTTAGCCGCCATTTGCCCGGCCATGGCGGGAGTGGGCAAGTGCACAAATAGCATGGGCACCACCAGCAAGCCCAACATGCTCAGGCTCATGGCCCACGCAGCCGCCAACCAGACAGGGAGTTGCCGCATCAGATGTAGTCGACGGCCACGACCTCGTAGGCACGCTCACCACCGGGTGCGAGTACTACTGCGGTATCACCCACCTCTTTGCCGATCAAGGCACGGGCAATAGGGCTGCTGATGTTGATCAGGCCTTGCTTGAGGTCCGCCTCGTCTTCACCCACGATCTGGTACTTGACCTGCTGGCCACTTTCTTCATCTTCCAACTTCACGGTCGCACCGAAAACGACACGACCATCCGCTTGGATCGACGCGGGGTCAATCACCTGCGCGGCGGACAATTTGCCCTCCACTTCCTGGATACGACCTTCAATAAAGCCCTGGCGCTCTTTGGCAGCGTCGTAGTCGGCGTTTTCGCTCAAATCGCCTTGGGCACGGGCCTCAGCGATGGCTTGGATCACCGAAGGACGCTCTACGGTTTTGAGCTTGTGCAGTTCGGCTTTGAGCATTTCAGCGCCGCGCTTGGTAATGGGATAGGTTGCCATGGTGTCTCTAGCTAGGTTTTACAGAGCCTCAAAGTACAAGGACAGTGCGGCGCTTGCGCGCGGCACTGTCCTATGCGGTTGGCACGATTATGCCAACGATTGAGGGCTTTTAGGCCAGGAGTTCTGCGTGCATCTCCTGCACAGAAATCACACCCAGGCTGTCGAGGTACTTCATGCCTTCAACGGCAGCTTCTGCACCGGCAATCGTGGTGTACGTGGTGACACGGGCCAGCAATGCAGAGGTGCGGATCAGGCGAGAGTCTGCAATTGCATTGCGGCGCTCTTCCACCGTGTTCACCACCATCGAAATTTCTTCGTTTTTGATGGTGTCCACAATATGCGGGCGACCTTCGGTGACCTTGTTCACCACGCCACAGGCCACACCCGCGGCGTTGATAGCCGCTGCGGTGCCTTTGGTAGCCACGACTTCAAAGCCCAGGCCGACCAGCTTGCGCGCCACTTCCACCGCACGGGGCTTGTCCGCTTGTTTTACCGAGATAAACGCCTTGCCGCCGCGTGGGAGCTTGGCGCCTGCGCCGAGTTGGCTCTTCACAAAAGCTTCGCCAAAGGTCTTGCCCACGCCCATGACTTCACCCGTAGACTTCATCTCAGGTCCGAGGATGGTGTCCACACCGGGGAACTTCACGAAGGGGAATACCGCTTCTTTGACGCTGAAGTAAGGCGGAGTCACTTCCTTGCTGATGCCTTGGCTTGCCAAGGACTGGCCGGCCATGCAGCGCGCAGCGACCTTGGCCAACTGAATGCCAGTCGCCTTGGAAACAAACGGCACGGTGCGGCTGGCACGGGGGTTCACTTCCAGCACGTAGATGACATCTTTGCCGTCCACGTTTTGGATGGCGAACTGTACGTTCATCAAGCCGACCACATTCAGAGCACCGGCCATGGCCTTGGTCTGGCGCTTGATCTCAGCGACCGTGTCCGCATGCAGGCTGAAAGGCGGTAGCGAGCAGGCAGAGTCACCGCTGTGCACGCCGGCTTGCTCAATGTGCTCCATCACACCACCAATGAAGGTGTCACCGGTGTTATCGCGGATGCAGTCCACATCGCACTCGATCGCATCGTTCAAGAAGCGATCCAGCAGAACAGGACTGTCGTTGCTGACCTTGACGGCCTCGCGCATATAGCGCTCCAGGTCGCGCTGCTCGTGCACGATTTCCATCGCACGGCCACCCAACACATAGCTGGGGCGCACTACGAGGGGGTAACCCAAGGCAGCGGCCTTTTCCAGCGCTTCGGGCTCTGTGCGGGCGGTCGCGTTCGGCGGCTGGCGCAGGTTCAAGGCGTGCAGCAGCTTCTGGAAGCGCTCACGGTCTTCAGCTGCATCGATCATGTCAGGGGTGGTGCCAATGATGGGCACGCCG
>JAIXVK010000408.1 GCA_027483085.1 Comamonadaceae bacterium
AGCAGCAGCCATTTATGATGAAAAACTACCATCTGCAGTGTGGCGCCGAGTCGGGCGCGATGTGGATCGACCCGGACGCCCTGTTGTGCGCACAGCCGGAGGTGCATGCCGAGGCCGACAGCTTGCGCCGCCAACTGCAGGAGATGCAAAGCGCACTGGAGGGCTCGGACGAGGCGGTCTTCATCTGGCACCTAAGTACAGAGCCCGAGCCACTGAACGCACGTGCCATGCAGTGGTGGGAGCAGGCTGATATGGCAGAGCGCGTCGGCCTGACGGCATGGGTCATGGACCTGCCGCATACGCCGGGTAGCGTGGCCGAGTGCCGCGCGGAGTGGCTTGCCGGCGGCCGCAAGGTGCTGCAGGTCCGGTGCGTAGCTCAAGACAGCGGCGTAGTAAGCGGTCACCGGCTCTATTTGCGCGACGTGACCGAGGCCCACGATATCGACCGGATGAAATCAGAGTTTCTTTCGGCAGCCGCCCATGAGTTGCGCACCCCCTTGGCCAGCATTTTTGGTTTCACCGAATTGATGCTGGTCCGGCAGCTTCACCCCGACAAACAACAGGAGCTGCTGGGCACGATTCACCGGCAGTCCCGTTCGTTGATCGACCTGATCAATGAGTTGCTCGACCTTTCGCGCATCGAGGCCCGGCGGGGTAAAGACCTGCGGATCGCCTCCTGCAGCGTCGCTGCACTGGTGGACGGAACCCTGGCCGGCTGGCACTACAAGGCCGATCAGCATGCCCTGGTGTGCGAGCTTCCGCATGGCTGTTGCGTCGTGCAGGCCGACCTTGAAAAGACCCGCCAGGCGCTACTCAACGTGCTTTCTAACGCCGTGAAATATTCCCCCAAAGGCGGCCGCGTGCTGTTGGACTCATGCCTGCGCCGCGTGGGCGAGCAGCAGCAGGTGGGTGTGCGCGTCACGGACCAAGGCATCGGAATGACGCCCGCGCAATCCGCACGGGCCTTTGAGCGGTTTTACCGCGCCCACCCGCTGGGGGACATCCCGGGTACAGGCCTGGGTTTGAGCCTCGTCAAAGAAATCATGCAGCTCCAAGGTGGCGATGCCGTGTTGGACAGCGTAGAGGGTGTGGGCACCGAAGTCACTTTGTGGCTGCCCTTGCAAGCACCCTCCGGAATGCACTGAACGCCATGCGCAAGATCGACAGCAACAGCGAACTCATGACCACCCGCGAGGTGGGCGAAGTGCTGGGCGTGGCGGTTCGCACGGTGCAGCTGTGGGTGGAGTCGGGCGTATTGCCGGCATGGCGGACAGCCGGTGGACACCGTCGTATTGCCCGCAGTGCGGTCGAGCGCCTGACCCGTGAGCGCTCGGACATGCTGGTTCCGGTGGTGCATGGCCAGCCTGCTGCCGGCGACCGCCCTTTGCGGTTGTTGGTGGTGGAAGACGATGCCGACCTGCGACAGCTCTTCTCCATGGTGGTGGAGGGCTGGTCCTTCCCGGTGGAGCTCAGTACCGCGAGTGACGGATTCCAAGGCCTGGTTCGCATCGGGCAGTGGATGCCGGACATGGTGGTCACCGACCTCAACATGCCGGGCATGAATGGTTTTGAAATGGTGCGCTCCCTGCGCGCCGGTGGCGTCAGCTTCGCCGGGCTCCAGGTGGTGGCGGTTACGGCGTTAAGCCCGGGTGACGTAGAGGACCGCGGTGGCTTGCCCGAAGGCACCGCACTGTTCCAAAAGCCAGTCGATTTTGCGGCGATCGAGCTGCTCGCCCGCAATCGGCAGCTTTCTCTCTAAGCCCTTTCAGGGCCTTCGCCCGAGGACTTTCCAAGGTATCTGCCGGCACACTTGCCGAGGCATGTGCTGCAAATGCCCCTCGGGATTTACAGATCCACAGCCAAAGGTATCCAAAGGCTCGCCGTTGTTCCGTGTCCCAACGCGCTTTGCAACACGGCGCGTCCTTTGTGCAGCTCGGCGATTTCTTTGACCAAGCTGAGTCCCAGCCCAGTGCCCGGAATGTTGCCCGAGGCATCAGCGCGGTAGAAGCGCTCAAAAGCCCGCTCCAACTGGTCCGGGCTCATGCCGATGCCCTGGTCCCGCACATTGATGACGGCGTACTCCACACCCTGTGCCACTTCGGTGCGCACGTCGAGGGTGACGTCCCCGCCTTGTGGTGAGTATTTGAATGCGTTGGCCAGCAGATTGGTCAGGGCCTGCTGCATCTTTTCCGGATCCATCAACACTTGCAGCTCCGGCAGGGGCGCCAGCAAGACAGGTCGGTCCGTGTCCTTGAGCATCAGCCCTTGAATGCAGCCTTGCACCATATCGGCCAAGGGATGGGGCGTGATTTGCATGTCCAAGCCGCCGCGCGACTCGATACGTGCCAGGTCCAGCAGCTCGTTGAGCATTTTCACCAGCAGACCCGATTGCTTATGGATCGTGCGCAGCATGTCGCTCTGGCGCTCTTCGTTGAACTTGCGCCGTGTCAGCAACTCGGAAAAGCCAAAAATGCTGACCATCGGTGTCCGCAACTCATGCGCTGCAGCGGTCAAAAACTCGCTCTTCATCCGGTCCACTTGGTCTTCATGGGTGACATCGCGGAAGTAGAGAATTGTTTCGCGGCGCCCGGCCTCGTTGCGGCGGGAGCGGGCTTGCACCACGCGCCGCTGGGGGCGTGCGAGTTGGAGTTTTTCTTCCCACGACGCATCCGGCTGGTCGCCCCGCATGGCGGGCAAGGGCTTGTTTTCGTCACACAAGGCCAGCAGCTGATGCTCGAACTGCGACAGGCTGACAGGTGCAGTGCCATGCTTGCCCAAGCCGGTCATGCGCTCGAACGCCGGGTTGGCAAACACCAATTCATCCTGCGCGTCAAACATCACAAAACCATCCGGGCTCAGGCTGAAGATCGCATCCAGTTGGGCGCGTCGTTCGGCCATGGCCTCCTCGGCCCGCACACGCGCTGTGATGTCAGACACGATGCCGACAAAGTGCGTCAAGGTGCCTTTGTCCGACATCACCGGCGACAAGGACACTTCAGCAATCTGGATCTCGCCGTTTTCGAGTTCGCGGTGGATGGTGACATTCGCGTTGCGGTGTTCTCGCACTGCCGCGGTGAGCTCCCGCACGCCCGGATCGTCGGCATTCTTGCCCCGCAGCAGTGCCAAGCTCTCACCCAGAATGTCCCAGCGTGGCAAGTTCACGAATTTCTGGAACGCGTTGTTGATGTACACAATCGGCTGGTGCTCCATCTTGCCGTTGGTGATGAAGACAGCGTTGTGGCTACTGGCCAGTGCGCGCTCATACAGCTCGGAGGTCTCTTGCGCTGCGCGCTCGTCGGTCAGGTCGCGCACGATGCACGCATAGCGCAGGGTCTTGTCGTTTTTGACTTCGCCCAAGCAAATTTCTACCGGAAACGGCGTGCCGTCCGCCCGGGTGCCCATGAAGTCATGGCGGGTCACGCGGCTGATGCTCAGCACATGCTCCATGCCTTGGCCGAACATCTCGTGCAGGGCATCCGCATTCAGGCCAGGCACACAACACTCGATAGAACTACCCAAAATTTCGTCTTCCGAGCGGCCGAAAATACTGGTCGCTGCCGGGTTGGTGGTGGTGACCCTTCCGTATTCGTCCAGCCCAATGATGGCCTCTGCCGCGGTGTTCACAATCGCCTGCACCCGATTCACCTGCGCCGCCATACCGCGGCTGGCCTGGTTGATGGCAGATTGCAGTTGGCTTACCTCGACGCTAGAGCGGTCGAGTGCGATTTCTTCGCCCATGCGCAGCGGAATTTGGGCCGCGAACTCGGTGAGCTCGCGCACCGGTGCCAGTGCCCGGGCAATGATCACCCGCAGGCACAGCATCACCAAACCCATCAAGCCCAAAGCCACCCACACCGACTGAAGCCACAGGCGTTGCAGTTCCTGGGTGCGCTCGTGCAAGCTGTAGTCCACCCGCACCCACACGTTGTTGAAGGTGTTTTCTTTGTCGACTTGCTGCCAAGCGGTGTAGTAGTCGCCTGCAGGGCCGCTAGCGGGTAGCTCTTGGGTGAGTCGCGAGCCGGTTAACGGTTTGCCGGTGTTGACATGCACGCCGTCGGGCGAGCGCGTGGCTTCGAGCAGGTTGACGCCGTCAGGGCGGTACACGCTGATGCGCTCAATGCCGGGTAGCTGAATCGCATCAATGGCGTTGGCTTGCAAATTTTGCTGCCGGTCCGTCACCAGCGCTGCCGAGCTGCTGCTTGCCACCATGCGGGCTACCGACGTGGCATGGGTGTGGGCAAGTCGCAGTGTTTCAGCGCTGATGCGTTGGTAGGCATACACGCCATACAGTGCTGACAGGATCAGCATGACGGCGAGTGTTCCACCCATGATCAGGCTGCCGATCCGGTAGGGCGGAGCCCACCGGCGGCTGATGAACGTGAGGCCTTGCAGGGATTGCATAGCAGCAGCGGGTGTGGTTCAGGGGACCAAGCGGTCGACGGTATCCAGTAGCTCGATCGGGCTGAAGGGCTTGACCAGATAAGCATCGCAACCGGCTTCATGGCCACGCTCCACATCGGCTTTTTGGCCTCTGGCGGTCAGCAAGATCACCTTGGTCATGGAGCCCAGCATCGGGTCTGCCTTGACCTTCTCGCAGACCTGGTAGCCGTCCAGCGAGCCCGGCATCATCACGTCGAGCAAGATGAGCTGGGGGCGCAACTTTTGGGCAACGAGCCAAGCGTCCTCCCCGTTGTCAGCCTCGTGGAGGTCGAAGTCTTCACATTCCATGGTCATCATGATCAGCTTGCGGATGTCCGGCTGGTCGTCGACGATGAGTGCTTTGCGTTTCATGATGCGTCTTCCTTCTTGCGACGTTGCATTAACTGGGCCAGATCCGCGGCGTAGCGCTGGGCCTGTTCCATATCCAAATTGGCTTGGCCGCGCTGTGGCGCGCCGGTGGGAAATTCAATCATCACGCGGGTGTCTTCACCGTCTACGATGGACATCCGCATGTTGCCGCCATGCAAACCGATGATGCGGTTTACCAGGGGCAAACCAAGGCGACCGTTGGCCTGGTTGGGGCTGCGTGCAGCGAACAAATCGCGCGTTTCAATGCCTTTGTCTTCCGGGGCTACGGCCCCTTGGTTCCGCACACTCACCAAGATGTGTTCGCCGGTCAGCGTGTAACTGATTTGCACCGCACAGTCCACGCCGCCTTTGACCTCCCGGCGTGAGTGCGTGAGTGCATTGTCAAAACACTCCATCAAAGCGCGCTTGATCAGGCGGGCGTTGCCGTAGATGGGGGGAAGCGTGTTGTTGGGCGGGCGGACTTCGAACCGGACTTTGGATTGCACGGCTTTCGGGCGGAGGTCTTCCAGGGTTTGGGTGACGAGGACCCCTAAATCCATGCGATCGTCCATTTGCATCGCCTCTTCGCCAAAGACAGCCAGCAAGTCCGCCAGCCGGCGCAGCCGCTCTTTGAGCTCGTCTGCCGCCATTTCGATGCGGTTGCCAGCTTCGCTCTCGGGCAGGGAGCCCAGCATGCTGGTCAGCTTGCGCATGGGGGGGCCGACTTCGTCTTGCAGCAGTTCAATGATCTGTTCAAGGCCCATGCGGCTTTGGATGCCGGGGCCAGCTGTAGTCGACTCTTTTTCTTCAGGCAAGGCCACAAACGCAATGTCCAAGCCCGAAGGGCCGGCCATGAACATGCCTTTGAGCTTCTTACCGTCTGCGACCCCCACCTCGGCAGGGTAGGGCAGCTTGACCTTGCCTAAGGCAATGGCTTGCGCCAGGTTCTTGATCACGATCCGGCCACTCATGGCCTCAACCGGCTTGTCCGGGTGGAGGCGCGCAGCGCGGTTGGCATAGGTCGCAACTCCGTTGACACCGAAGGTGATCAACGCAGTGGGCATTGCGTCGAAGAGCGCATGAACCGAAGGTTGATGGAAGTTGGTTGCCATGGTGTGGTTTCCGAATAAGCGTCTTGTTTTTCGTCAATGTATCAAATTTATCAAAAAAAGCAAGAAAAACATTCGTTGTTAATTTTTTGATGATTCGGCACACTGAGTCCTAGTCGTTTATTTTGATTGAATTGAATATTTTCAACAAATAAAAGATATTTGGCGTATTATTGGGGTGTTGTGATTTCGAGGAGTGATCTCATGCGTTGTGTGATGCCCTGTGATGTGGAGTTTTCAGCGGAGTCGGCTGTAGGTCAAATCATTTCCTCCATCAAGGTTGGCGTCGCATCAATACGCAAGCTCGCAACAACAAGCGTTGCGTCGCCAAGCGTTTCGTAGTTTGCGAGCCCACATAGAGAAACCGTATGTTTCATCTGACCCCCACACTGTTACGACGGTTGCTGCTCTGGCTGGCGAGCGTGGTGTGCGTGTCGATCGTGGGGGTGCTCATGCAGCAGGCTTATGCCGAGTTGCGTGAGGCGCAGCGCAGGCAGGTCGCATTCAGCCAGTCCTCCTCATATTCCGCCTATCAGCTGGAGCGGGAATACCTCCAGCTCACGCAACAACTCGACGCAAGCATTCACAGCGGCAAGGCCTTGGATCCTGCACAGTCGAAACGCGCGTTGAATAGTTTGCGCGCTCAGTACCAAGGGGTGAGCACCTCTGCAGTGGCTGCGAACCTGCGTCAAACCGACGAGTTCAAGCGCGTGGATACCTCGTTGGTGCTGCTGCTCCCGCGACTGGAGGCCACATTAGCGCAAGCGACCGCTTCGCCTGTCGATCAGGCGGCCTTGTGGCGGGAATTGCAAAACATGGCCCCGGCGATGAGTGCCATGACCTTGCGGGCATCGACCCTGATGGCCGAAGAGCAGCTGGGCTTGCTGAATCACCAGGTCGGGGATGCGTTGGCCAAACTGGGCTGGATGGGCGCTTTGATGGTTTTGCTCTTGGCCTCATCCTTCGCGATTGGTGCACGCCAAACGCAAGTCGAGCGGGAGCGCATGCGGCAGGAACTCGAGCACGATCGCATGCTGGAGGCCCACGCCAAGGCCGATGCGGCCAACGCCGGTAAAACCCAGTTCTTGGCCAATATGAGCCACGAATTGCGCACGCCTTTGAACGGCATGCTGGGAATGTTGAGTTTGCTCGAAGCCACACCGGTGAACGCTCAGCAGGACGACTACATCCAAACTGCGAATCGTTCAGCCAAGCATTTGCTGAGCTTGCTCAACGACATTCTGGATGCCTCGGCCTTGGAGGCCGGCAAAATGACGCTCAAGCCCGAGAGCACCTTTCTTCCAGCGCTGGTGACAGATGTCCACGCACTCAGGCGCCCGGTCGCACTCGAGAAGCGATTGGTACTCAATGTCCGTCAAGACCCGGCGTTGCCCCGCTGGGTGATGGCTGCC
>JAIXVK010000590.1 GCA_027483085.1 Comamonadaceae bacterium
AGCACTGGAGCCGGCGCACCCCGTGGGACACCAATGCCTCTTTATGGGGGGGCTATTGCCTAGAGTGGCATGCAGCGCCCGCGGCGCCTTGGCGGTTTTTGTTCCCCGGCGACACCGGCTACAGCCGTGACTTTCAAACCATCCGCCAGCGGATCGGGCGTATGGATTTTGTGGCGCTCCCCATCGGGGCTTACCTGCCGCGCGACTTCATGAAGCCGATGCACGTGAATCCCGCCGATGCGGTGCAGATGCTGCTGGACCTGGACGCGCCCCTCGCCATGGGCGTGCATTGGGGCACCTTCATGTTGACCCAAGAGGCATTCGACCAGCCCCCACGCGACCTTGCGATCGCGCTGGCCGAGCGCAATCTCGCACCTGGGCACGTGTGGTTGATGCGGCATGGCGAGACCCGCGCCATACCGCTGCTAGCAGCCGACCGGATCGCGGCTTAAACCACGCGCGGTTTTACTTTCGACGCAGCCAGCTTGGCGTTGCTGCGTGCGGTGTCGGTGTCCACGGCCCGCGCCAGCGCTACCCCCATGCGACGCTTGGTAAAGCTCTCGGGTTTGCCGAACAAGCGCAGATCGGTGCCGGGGATTGCCAAGGCCTCGTCCACCCCGTCAAACACCATGCCCTGGGCATCGGCACCGCCGTAAATCACGGCACTGGCGCCCGGATTACGCAAAGAAGTGTCGACCGGCAAGCCCAGAATGGCGCGGGCATGGAGCTCAAATTCGCTTTGGTGCTGGGTGCACAGGGTCACCAAGCCGGTGTCGTGGGGGCGGGGGCTGACCTCGCTGAACCACACCTGTTCGCCTTTGACAAACAGCTCCACCCCAAACAGGCCTTGCCCGCCCAGGTTGTCGGTCACCGCCTTGGAGACTTCGCGTGCGCGCTCCAGGGCAGCGGCGTGCATCTGCATCGGCTGCCAGCTTTCGACATAGTCGCCACTGACCTGCACGTGGCCGATGGGGTCGCAAAAGCTGGTCACGATCTGGCCATCTGCACCGACCGAGCGCACGGTGAGCTGGGTGATTTCGTAATCGAAATCGATAAACCCTTCCACGATGACCCGGCCGTGGCTGACGCGACCGCCGGCCATGGCGTAGTCCCATGCTTTTTGGACATCTTCCGGGCCGTCAATTTTGCTTTGGCCTTTGCCGGAGCTGCTCATCACCGGTTTGACGATACAGGGGTAGCCGATGCCTTGCCCGTTTACTCCGTCGATCGCCGCCCGCAACTCGGCGAGCGAGTCACAAAACTGGTAGGGGCTGGTGGGCAGGCCCAATGTTTCTGCTGCCAAGCGGCGGATGCCTTCGCGGTCCATCGTCAAGCGGGCGGCCCGGGCGGTCGGAATCACGCGCACTGTGCCTGCGGCCTCCAGCTCTTCGAGCATGGGCGTGGCAATGGCTTCAATTTCCGGCACTACCAGCATGGGGCGCTCCGCTTCAATCAGTGCCTTTAGCTGCGCCGGATCACTCATGGTGATCGTGCGCGCGTGGTGAGCCACTTGCTGGCCGGGCGCGTTGTCATAGCGATCTACGGCAATGGTCTCGACCCCCAGGCGTTGCAGTGCAATCAACACTTCTTTGCCCAATTCACCGCTGCCGAGCAGCATTACTTTAGTCGCATGGGGGGAGAGAGGCGTTCCGAGTGTGGTCATGGTTAAAAGGGGGGTAAAGATGGTTAGGATGCGATTGTCGGTGTGAACAGGGCAGGTTCGGTGGCGTCCCGGATTTTCAAACCAAAAACCCTTTTGCCCTCATGGGAATGTGCGGTTTTTATGCTTTTTTCATTAAATCCATTAAATTTAAAGATCTGTAAGTTGCGTCTGATGTCGGTCGCTGAATTGGAGTCCCTATGCAGCAAAGTTCCTGGTTTTCCCGCTTAGGCGTGGGTAGCAAGCTCTCTTTGAGCTTGATGGCAATGGTGAGTGTGTTTGTCGCCCTGCTCGTGATAAGCATCGGTGTGACCTTGGTCCGCGTGGTGGAGTCCCGTGCCAGCGATGAGGTCGCCGAGAAAACCAAACTCATCGTGTCTTTGGTCGAGGCCACCGACAGTGATTTGCGCAGCCGTACGGTCACTCTGGCCAAAACGTTTGACGCGCGGCTCGGTGCAGGATTTGATTTGACCGGAGAGAGCATTGACATTGCCGGCAAACCCACGCCGGTGTTGGCTCTGGGTGGCAAACCCATCAATATGGATTTCAGTGTGGTGGATCAGTTCACCGAGGCTACCGGCGCGGTAGCGACCATCTTTGCGGCATCGGGCCCGGACTTTGTGCGGGTGAGTACTTCTCTCAAAAACGACAAGGGCGAACGTGTGGTCGGCACACTGCTTGACCGCGCCCACCCCGGCTACAAAGCCGTGATTGAAGGCGGGACCTATGCCGGCCCGGCGACCCTGTTCGGGCGCCAGTACATGACGCACTATGAGCCGATCAAAAATACCGCCGGCAAAGTGGTTGGATTGGCATTCGTGGGCATGGACTTCAGCAACTACCTGAAGCAACTCAAAGACACGATCCGCGCCATGAAGATCGGCGAGACCGGCTACTTCTATGTGCTGGACGCCCGCACGGGCCCCAA
>JAIXVK010000056.1 GCA_027483085.1 Comamonadaceae bacterium
AACACCGAGGCCGAGCCCAGCGCCAAGCAAGTAGCCCAGCTGATCAAACAAATCCAGCGCGAAAAAATCCGCGCGGTGTTTGTGGAAAACATGAGCAACCCCAAGCTGATCGCCCAGCTAAGCAAAGACGCCGGTGCCACCTTAGGCGCCAGCCTGTATGCCGACGCCCTGTCTACCGCGGACCAGCCCGGCGCCACCTACTTGCAAATGATGCGCCACAACGTCACGCAGCTGGTGGCCGGCATGAAGCTGAACTGAACCGGAACGCCACCACCGGATCGCAAGACTGCTATTTATTTGATAGCTGCTTGCGCACATTCCATAAGCGCCAAGCCACGATTTGACATCAAAGACTACCATGCCACACGACACACGCCTGCCTGTTACCGTACTCTCCGGCTTCCTAGGTGCCGGCAAAACCACGCTGCTCAACCACGTGCTGGCCAACCGCGAAGGCCTGCGGGTGGCGGTGATCGTCAACGACATGAGCGAGGTCAACATCGACGCCTCGCTGGTGGACAAACACGCCGAGGCCGCGGGCGCTGGCATTTCGCGCACCGAAGAAAAGCTGGTGGAGATGAGCAATGGCTGCATCTGCTGCACCCTGCGCGAAGACCTGCTGCTGGAGGTGCGCAAGCTAGCCGCCGAGGGGCGCTTTGACTATTTGCTGATCGAATCCACCGGCATCGGTGAGCCCATGCCGGTGGCTGCCACCTTTGACTTCACCAATGAGGACGGCGACTCGCTCAACGATGTGGCCCGCATCGACACCATGGTGACGGTGGTGGACGCGTTCAACCTGCTGCGCGACTACAGCAGCAAAGACCTGTTAGCCCAGCGCGGAGAAACTGCGGGGGAGGACGACAACCGCAGCCTGGCCACCCTGCTGATGGAGCAGATCGAGTTTGCCGATGTAGTGGTAGTCAACAAGATTGATCTGGTGGACGAACAACGGCGTGCCGAGGTTGCAGGTGTCATCAAGGCCCTGAACCCGGTGGCTGAGATTGTGTATGCCGACCATGGCGCAGTGCCGCTAACTTCCATTTTGGGCACCGGCAAGTTCGACTTGGAGCGCGCCAGTGCCATGCCGGGCTGGGCCCATGAGCTGGAGGGCCGCAATACCCCGGAAACCGAGGAATACGGCATCCACAGCTTTGTGCTGCGCAGCCACGGCCCGCTGCACCCGCAGCGCTTTGCCGACTTCATGGAAATGCCGCTTCCCGGGCTGCTGCGGGCCAAGGGCTATATCTGGCTGGCCAGCCGCCCGAGCTGGGTGCTGAGCTATTCCCGCGCAGGCAATGTGGCCACCCACGAGCCGGTGGGCCAATGGTGGGCGGCTGCACCGCGCGAACGCTGGCCCGCCAAAGGCACGCCCGCGCGTGCAGGCATCGAGAAGAACTGGAAAGAGCCCTATGGAGACCGCATCAATGAGGTGGTCTTCATCGGCACCCACATGGACCGCGTCGCCATCGAGCAGGCCTGGAAAGCCATGCACCTGAACTTCACCGAAACCCGCAAGGGCATGAAGGGCTGGGCGGAATTCAAAGACCCGTTTCCGAGTTGGGAACGGACTGAAGAGCTGGCCTGATGAATCCATCACCCCGCCCACCGTCTGGTGCAGTGCTAGAGCTGGATGCGGCGGCGTTCACAACCGCCCAAGGCGTTCCACTCGTGCAGCCGGTCTCCTTGTCGCTCGCCGCCGGACACAGAATGGCCATCGTGGGCCCCAACGGGGCCGGCAAGTCCACGCTACTCAAACTGATGGGCGGGCTATTGCCTACCTCCGCAGGCGAAATACGCCTGGATGGCATGCCCTTACACACGATGCGTCCGGCCCAGCGGGCGCGCAACATTGCCGTACTCGGCCAGAACGACCAGACCGACGGTCGCCTGCGGGTACAAGACTACGTGGCCTTGGGCTGCCTGCCTCACCGGACGTCCTGGAGCGCAGAGAAAGTGCGGACACAGATAGAGCAGTCCATCGAGCAGTGCCGCCTCAATGGTTTGCGACATCAGGCCATGTCCCAGCTGTCTGGGGGCGAGCGGCAGCGTGCCCACCTAGCGCGAGCCCTGGCGCAAGCACCCCGGCTGCTGTTGCTCGATGAACCGACCAACCATTTGGACCCCCGTGCCACGCTGGATTTGCTTCAAGGCGTCAGCACCCTGGGCATCACGGTGGTTGCCGTGTTGCACGACCTCGCCCTGGTGCCGCAGTGGGCGCAGCAGGTAGTGGTCATGCAAGCCGGGGCCATGGTGGCTTGCGCTCCTGCGGACCAGGCCTTGAGTCCGCCTCGTGTGCATCAGGTGTTTGGCTTGCACGCTTTCTACCTGCCCCACCCCGACACCGCGCAACCCCTATTGGTGATGGACACGCGCCCCCCGTCCGCCGCCATTCCTCAACGCACCAGTTTTTTTAACCGTTACGAAGAAAGAATCCCATGCGCCACTTCTTGAGTCTTTTGACGCTCGCACTGAGCTCCACATTGGTTAGCGCCCAGACTTTCCCGGTGACGGTCGACAGCTGCGGTGAGCCGCTTACTTTTAGTGCTCCGCCGAAGCGGGCTGTCATCCATGACCTGAACATGACAGAAATGGCGCTGTCGCTGAAGTTGAACGCGCAGATGGTGGGCGTGACCGGCATCACCGGCTGGTACAAAACGGGGCTCGAATTTAAAGCGGCCTTGGGCAACATCCCGGAGTTGGCACCCAAGAACCCAACGCTGGAGAACGTGCTGGCGGCCAACCCCGATTTCTTTTTTGCGGGCTGGAACTACGGCATGAAAGTGGGCGGCGAAGTAACGCCCGCCAGCTTGGCCAAGTACAACATCAAGACGCTGGTGTTGTCCGAGAGCTGCATCCACGTCAACAAACAGCGGCCCGCCGCCAGCATGGACTTGCTCTACACGGACTATCTGAAATTGGGCACCATCTTCGGCAAAGAGGCCGTGGCCAAAGGCCATGTTGCCGAGTGGAAGGCGCGACTTTCCAAACTGCCGCAGCCACCCAAAGGCGCTTCTGCACCGCGCGTGTTCTTGTACGACTCAGGAGAAGACAAACCCTTCACCGCCGGGAAGTACGCCATCCCCACCGCCATGATCGCTGCCGCAGGCGGCAGCAACATCATGGCCGACATGAACACCAGCTGGGGCACTACCTCGTGGGAAACGGTGGCGGCACGCAACCCCCAGTTTCTGGTGCTGCTGGACTATCAGGATGGCAACGGCGTGAACAAGCTGATGCAGTTCCTGCAAAGCCACCCCGCTATGAAAGATACCGACGCGGTCAAAAACAAGCGCTTTGTCGGCCTGCGTTATGCCGAACTGACGCCCGGCCCCGCCAACATCGAAGCGATTGAGAAGATTGCCCAGGCCATGTCGGCCTCCAAGCCCTGATGCGCACAAGCCGCTTCACTGCCTTGGCCGTGGGCACTTGCCTGCTGATCGTGGGCCTGGCCTTGCTTTCGGTCGCACACGGAAGTACCCCGATGCGCTGGGCGGAGGTAGCAGCTGCCATCGCTGGCCCCTACGCCCCGGCCTGGGGACTCAGTGAAGTTGCGCTTCCGCTGCAGCGCATCGTGCAAGATCTGCGTGTGCCACGCGTGCTATTGGCCATGCTGGTGGGCGCCGGGCTGGCCGTGGTGGGGGTGATGCTGCAAACCGTGACCCGGAATGATTTAGCGGACCCGTTCCTCTTCGGCTTATCTTCCGGGGCCAGCGCGGGCGCAGTGGCCGTCATCACGACCACTGGCGAGCTGCTGGGCATCTGGACGCTTCCGCTCGCCGCCCTGTGCGGGGCCTTGGTGTCTGCTGCACTGGTACTGGCCCTGGTCCACAAAACCCAAGGTGGCGGCCCGGAAAAACTCATTCTTGCAGGACTGGCAAGCTCCTTCCTGCTGGGGGCAGTCACCCACTACTTGGTGTTTGCGGGTGACCAACGCGCAGCACACTCGGTGCTGTTTTGGACGCTGGGCGGCCTGGGCTTGGCCCGCTGGGACAACCTGGCGCTGGCATTGGGAGGCTTGGCTTTGCTGCTTGTGTTTGCGGCCCGAAAACGCCATGCGCTGGACGGCATGCTCGCGGGTGACGAGACGGCACTCAGTCTGGGCATATCGCCCGCGCGCTTGCGGGCTGAGGTGTTTGCCATCTCGGCCATCGCCACCGCTTGTTTTGTGGCATTGAGCGGCGTGATCGGCTTTGTAGGGCTGATGGTGCCCCATCTGGCGCGTGCGCTGTGCGGTGCTTTGCACACCCGCTTGTTGCTCATGGCAGCACTCCTGGGCGCAGTTCTCATGCTCGGCAGCGATTTGTTGTGCCGCACCCTGCTGCCTCCCCAAGAACTCCCCATCGGCATCGTGACAGCCGCTTTGGGCGGGGTTTTTGTGATCACCCTGGTGCTGCGTGGTCGCAGCGGCTCCACCTTTTAACCCCCCTCTAGGAATCCATCATGTCCTCGAATCTCATCCCCGTCACCATCCTCACCGGCTTTCTGGGCAGTGGAAAAACGACGCTGCTCAACTACATCCTCCAACAGCCGCACGGACACCGTATTGCCGTGATCGAGAACGAATTCGGCGAAGCCGGCATTGACAACGAACTCTTGGTGCAAGACCAGGGCGAGCAAATTGTTGAAATGAACAATGGCTGTATTTGCTGCACCGTGCGCGGCGA
>JAIXVK010000595.1 GCA_027483085.1 Comamonadaceae bacterium
GCGATGGCGGCAATCGGGTCAGTATGCCGTGACAGCACCTCGTCCCGGCCCGATTACTTGAACTTCGGCAGATTGAACTGCGGTGGCACGCCCATGCGGGTGTTGATGATCCACTGCTGAGCAATCGACAGAATGTTGTTGGTAATCCAGTACAGCACCAAGCCAGACGGGAAGAAGAAGAACATCACACTGAACGCCAGCGGCATGAACCACATCATCTTGGCTTGCAAAGGATCCGGAGGTGCCGGGTTCAGCGCGGTTTGCAGCAGGGTCGTCAAGGTCATGACCACAGGCAAGATGAAGAATGGATCTGGCGAAGACAAATCCTGGATCCACAAAATCCACGGCGCGTTGCGCATTTCTACGCTGGACAACAACACCCAGTAGAGCGCAATGAAGACCGGGATCTGCACCATGATCGGGAAGCAACCACCCATGGGGTTCACCTTCTCTTCACGATAGATGCGCATCATCTCCTGTTGCATCTGCTGCGGGTTGTCCTTGAGACGTTCGCGCATTTCCATGATGCGTGGGTTCACCGCCTTCATCTTGGCCATGCTGGCATACGCCTTGGCATTGAGCCAGTAGAACGCAATCTTCAGCAACAGCACCAAGGCCACGATAGACCATCCCCAGTTCTGGATGAAGCTGTGCAGCTTGTCGAGCAACCAGTACAAAGGCTTGGCCAGAATGGTCAGCCAGCCATAGTCTTTCACCAGCTCCATGCCGGGAGCCAAAGCTTCGAGCTTTTTCTCCTCTTGGGGGCCAACAAACAGTTTGGCTTCCACCGCCTTGGTTTGACCGGGGGCCACTGTTTCCAGCGGCGTAATCATGGTGGCTCGGTAGCAGCAATCAGCAACCGTTGCACCCACATCTCGCGCATCCAGAGAGAAAGTGCGTTTCACATCCGCAGGCAAAATCCAGGCGCTGGCGAAGTAGTGCTGCACCATGGCGATATAGCCGTTGGTACTTTCCTTCTCAAAATCAGCCTTGCCTTTTTTGATGTCACTGAACTCGACCTTCTGGTACTTCTTGAGATCGGTGTAAACCGCAGGGCCTGTGAAAGTGGAATAGAAGGAAGATTCACCGGCAGGTTTGTTGCCGTCACGCACCAACTGCAAGTACAACTGGGGGTTCAAGGAGGTCGCGCCAGTGTTGATCACCTCATGCTTCACGGCAATATCGTATGCACCGCGACGCAATGTGTAAGTCTTTACGAGCTTGATACCGCCCGTGTCTTGCGAGGTGAAAACAATTTTGAGCTCGTCTTGTCCGTCTTTGAGCGCCTTGTCACCACTCACCGCCATCACCGACTTGTGGGTCGGGAAGCTGTCCGGCGCCACGCCGCCGATCAATCCGGTCTGGGCTTGGTAATAACGATCTTTGGTGTCGTCCAACAAAACGAAATTGCGTGTCTTGTCGTTGGAGTCCAGATACTGCAAAAACTCAGTCCGCACCAACGCGCCACCTTGAGTGTCAAACGTCATTTTGAGCACATCCGTGCTGACCTCAAAACGCTCAGACGCCACGGCTACCGCAGACTCGGCCACTGGTGCTTGCCCTGCGACCGCTGGTACAACGGGCACACCCGTGGATGCACTCACTGCAGGGGCAGGAGCCGACGCTGCTTTTTGTGTCGGATTAGGGAAGAAAGTGGCTTGCTTTCCGTTGTGGATCTGCCACTGATCCCACAACAGGACCATGGAGAACCCAAAGATCACCCACAAAATGGTGCGGCGAATATCGTTCATGAAGACTTCTTCTCAGAGGGGGATTGAATCAAGCGACTGAACAGTCGCGGCGCATTCTCAGGCACGGGATCGTGCCCACCCGCGCACCACGGGTGACAGCGCGCGAGACGCGCAACCGTCAAATAGCTGCCTATTGTCGCACCGTGCCGTTCGAGGGCTTCAAGCGCATACACAGAACATGTGGGGTTAAAGCGGCAAGCGGATCCTAGCCAGGGGCTCAACATCAAGCGATAGCCACGCACCAAACCCATCAGGATCCGCTTCATCATGGCCTCACCTGTGACGGGTCGGAACCCGCCTTGCCGGGCAACGGGCCCACAATTTGGCCGAAAAGATCCATCAGTTCGCTGCGCACCGCCGCTTTCAGGGCATCCGACGTGGCGCTCACAAAGACTTTGCGATCAAAGTCGCGCCGCAAGCGAATCAAGTGGGCTTTTTCTTTCAGCAGTGGAGCGAATTCAGCCCCCAAGCTGTACACCTGGCGCTTGATCGTATTGCGGGTCACCGCCCGTTTGGCCCAGCGCTTGGGTGCCATCGCTCCCAGCCAGAGGCCTGGCTCCGGAAAAACGGAAGGATTTGCATCTACGCCAGAAACACCAACAGCGCAGCAATGCAAAGCAAAGTGCGCTGTTTTTGAAACCGTAGAGCCACCCAGAACCGCTTGGAACTGGGCGCGCGTTTGAAGGCGCTTAACGGCAGGCAGGCTGCCGATGTGCGGTTTCGCTATCACCAAAAGCCAAAAGCTCTGGTTTGCGAAGCCGTCTTAGACAGCCAGACGCTTGCGGCCTTTGGCGCGGCGTGCATTGATCACAGCGCGGCCGCCGCGAGTCTTCATGCGGACCAGGAAGCCGTGGGTACGTGCGCGACGGATTTTGGAAGGTTGGTATGTGCGTTTCATGAAATTTTCCTAACAGGCTCAGTGGTATCTGCGTGGCCCGCTAGTGCTACTCACCAGGGACTCGATAACGCAGATTTCGGTCTTATCGCCCCGAACACAATCAGGGGAACCGCGGATTATCGCAAATTTTCCCAAGCAGGGCAACACCTTAGGCGGCAATCAGATTCTTTTGCACGAACTGCGGCCGTCCCGGTCGACAATGTGGATAAAGTATTGATAAATTAGAATGCGCTTCGCAGCAAACAACAACTATCCACAGAAGCTGACCCGCACAATGACCCAGGGCTCTCTCCCTTCCCCCCACGACGGCTCCAATTTTGAACTCGGGCAAAGCCTGTGGCAGAGCTGCGTCGATCAGCTCGCCCAAGAGCTTCCCGAGCAGCAATTCAACACTTGGATCAAGCCGCTCACCGCCCTCGTTCACGAGGACATGTCCAAAATTACGGTGTTCGTTGCCAATCGCTTCAAACTCGACTGGGTTCGCGCCCAGTACAGCCAGCGCATTGCCGGAATGCTCGAGAAGCTTTACGGGCAAGCCGTAGCCGTTGAGTTAGTGATCACTCCGCGAGAAGCTCCGGTGCGCCCGACAGCGGCTCCCCGTGCCGCTGAGGTGCCTGCAGCCATCGAAGAAGTCGAAGTAGGCGAAGACCGCTTCGCCGGCGTCCCCAAAAGCCGCCTCAACAGCATGCTCACCTTCGAGAGCTTGGTGGAAGGCACTGCAAACCGCATGGCGCGTGCAGCCGCCATGCATGTGGCCACCATGCCCGGGCACTTGTACAACCC
>JAIXVK010000671.1 GCA_027483085.1 Comamonadaceae bacterium
ATATCAATATGCGGCCTGGCGTACCGCCTACTTGGTCATGGCCATGAGCATGCTGCCGGGCATGTTGGTGGTGCTCTTGTCCAAAGAACCCGCACCCGCACCTCTGCGCCCGGCCCGCAACGCCGGTGAATGGCTGCAAAGTGCACTGATTGAGCCCTTCGCCGAGTTTGTGCGGCGCCACCGCTGGCATGCGGTGTTGATCTTGTCCTTGATTGCGACCTACCGCATAAGCGACGTGGTCATGGGCATCATGGCCAACCCGTTTTACGTGGACATGGGCTACACCAAGGGCGAGGTTGCGGCGATCACCAAGGTCTATGGCGTCATCATGACGCTGGTCGGCGCCTTTGTCGGCGGTGCGCTGGCGCTGCGCATGGGCGTGCTCAAAGTCTTGATGCTGGGCGCGGTGCTGAGCGCCGGTAGCAACCTGCTATTTGCCTGGCTGGGCACCCGCGGACACGACCTGCACGCCTTGATGGCGGTGATCTCGGCCGACAACTTCTCCAGCGGGATTGCGACCGCAGCGTTTGTAGCCTACCTGTCCTCACTCACCAACATTCAATACTCGGCCACCCAATATGCGCTGTTCAGCTCCATGATGGTGTTGCTGCCCAAGTTTCTGGCCGGCTTCTCGGGCGATGTGGTCAACGCGGTCGGGTACACCCCGTTTTTCGTGGGTACTGCCTGCATCGGGCTGCCTGTGCTGGTGCTGATCGTTTTGGCATCACGCATCAAATCGACCCCTAGCGCTCATTAATCAAGCGCCTATTGCTATATATTTAATAGCAAAATTTACCCAACTTTACGGAATCTTCAAGCCAGCCGCATCTGGGCAGGGATGGTCACCGCTAGACTGCGGGCATGCGCCAAAACCTGCTCATGATCGAAGACGATGCCCGGCTAGCCTCCATGGTGGCCGAGTACCTCGAACAATCCGGCTTCTCCGTAGCCCACGCGGGCGATGGGCATAGCGGTCTTGCCCGGCTCGCCGCCGACAGCGGAGCTCCGCCACCGGACTTGGTGATCCTGGACCTGATGCTCCCGGACATGGATGGCCTCGAGATTTGCCGCCGCATCCGTGCCCTGCCCGGCGCGATGGGGCAAGTCCCGGTGCTGATGCTGACCGCCAAAGGGGATGCGATGGACCGCATCATCGGGCTGGAAATCGGCGCCGACGACTACCTGCCCAAGCCCTTTGAACCCCGCGAACTGTTGGCACGGATTCGTGCCATCCTGCGGCGCAAGGGGGAGACACCCGCCACGAACGCCAAAGCCTTGCGCTTCGGCACCCTCGAAATCGACCGCGATGCCCGCACCGTCACGGTGGCTGGCACAGCCTGTGAGCTCACCTCGTACCAATTCGACCTGCTGGTCGCGCTGGCAGAGCGGGCCGGCCGGGTGCTGACCCGCGACCAGATCATGGAAGCGGTGCGAGGCCGCGAGCTGGAGGCCTTTGACCGCTCCATCGATGTGCACATGGGCCGCATCCGCGCAGCCATCGAAGCAGACGCCAAGGAGCCCAAGCGCATCCTGACGGTACGCGGCGTAGGTTATGTGTTTGCCCGGCAGCAGGACTAACCGGTAATGCTGCACAAGCTGTATGTCCGCATCTGGCTGGCCGTGGTGCTCACGGTCGTGGTGCTGACTGTGCTGGTCGGATGGGTGTGGCGCATGACCAGCGAGCCGCCTCTGCGGGAAGTCGTAGTGCGCAACGAATTTGGCGAGGTCATCGGCAACGGCCGGGCCCGGCTGAGCCGCCCGCCACCGGTACCCGGACTCAGCCTGGGAGACCATCCTCCACCGCCCGACACCAAAGACGACGCCAACGATGACCGCGATAGCGAGCGCCCGGGCCGTTTCGGCCGAGGCCCGGAGTTTCTGGTGCGTATGGCCGATGGCCAGACCATTCACCTCCACTTACCCCGCCCGCCCAATAACAACTTCAAGGCGCCCTTCGGGTTTGCCTGGACACTTGCGCTGGTCGCGGTTGCGGTGGCGCTGGGCACTTACCCCATCATCCGCCGTTTGACCCGCAGGCTGGAAACGCTGCAAAACGGGGTTGAGCGCTGGGGCAACGGGGATCTGGGTGCCCGGGTGCGCATGCAGGGCAACGATGAGGTGGGCTTTCTGGCCGCGCGCTTCAACCATGCCGCGGAGCAGATCGAAACCCTGGTGCAGGCGCGCGACACCCTGCTGGCCTCCCAAAAATCACTTCTAGCCAATGCGTCGCACGAGCTACGCTCCCCGCTGGCTCGCATCCGCATGGGGCTGGAGTTGATGGGCAGCACGCCCAGCGCGGCGTTCAAGCAAGAGGTGGCCCGCAACATTGCCGAGCTGGATCAACTGATTGAAGAGATCCTGTTGGCCAGCCGGCTGGATGCGAAAGAAGCCGACCTCGGCACGGTGGAGTCGGTGGATCTTGTCGGGCTGGCCGCCGAGGAGTGTGCGCGCAACCAGGCGCTGCTGGATGTAGAGCTACAGGCTTTGGAGGTTCCCGGTGTCGCCAAACTGCTGCGGCGCGCAGTACGCAACCTGCTGGAAAACGCGCGCCGTTACGGTGCGGGCGACGTGCGTCTAGTGGTGCGCGAAGAGGCCGAGTGGGCCCTGATTCAGGTGTGCGACAGCGGCCCTGGCGTCCCCCCGGAGCAACAACAGCGAATTTTTGAGCCCTTTTACCGGCTGCCGGGTGCTTCTGAGCGAGAGGGCGGCGTCGGGCTGGGCTTGGCTTTGGTGAAATCCATCGCCGAGCGACACGGCGGCACCGTGCGGTGCACCAACCGGCCGGAAGGCGGCGCCTGCTTCGAGATCCGCTTGCCGCTCAAAGGCCCTTAAAGCCTCAGGCGGTGACCTTGAGAAAAAGGTCGCGATCGGGGGCAAAGTTTTCATGCAGGGGCAGCAAGGCACCCCCTAGGGCCCGCGCATCCGACCCGATGCTGCCGGCAATCACTTTGGCTGGCCACAGGCCTTCCCAGTCGTAGTTGCGCAGGGCAGAGGTGGTCTGGTCGATCAGGCGCTTGAGCATGGCGCGGGTGAACGATCCGTCGATCACCACCGCGTCCAGGTCCAGAAATGCCGTGCCACTCACCACACACTGCGCCAGGCCTTGGGCGGCACTGGCAATCCAGGCTTCGGTAAGGGGTGCATAAGCACCCTCCAGCGCACGGTCGTCGTAGGCGGCGGCGGGGTCGAGGCCGCTGGCCTTGAAATGCTGCTCCAGCTCCCACAAAGATGCGTGGGCCAATAGCTGCTCCGGCACCGCACCACCGCTGGCCACCTGCAAGGGCAGCGAAGCAACAGCGCCCGCATTGCCATGAATGCCGCCGTGCAGGTGCGAGTTAAGCACCAATCCACCGCCGACAAACGTGTCGACAAACAGGTACAAAAAGCTCTTCAAATCGCGCCCGCGCCCGGCCACCAGCTCTGCCACACACGCCGCTTGGGTGTCTTTTGCGAAGCTCACCGGAACATCGGTCATCGCTTGGACTTGCGCCGCAAGGTCAATATGGTTCCATTGGTCCGACACCGAGGCCGACAGGCCCAGCATCTTGTGCCAGCCACCCAAGTTAAAGGGGGCCGCTACCCCGACACCCACAATGCGCGAGGCCAAGGCGCCCAATCCATCCTGGAGGCTGCGCATGCGGCTTTGCACTTGGGGGAGCAACGTATCTGCATCGGGGAAGCTGTAGGACAAGGTCTCGCGCGCCCGGACCACGCCGGTGAAGTCGACCAGCAACCAGTCGGCACTGCGGCGGCCGATCTTGATACCCATCGAGAAGGCACCGTCGGGGTTCAAAGCCATCGGCACGGAGGGCTGTCCGATACGGCCACGCACGCGGTCCTGGCGGAGCAGCAAGCCATCGTCCTCCAGGCGGGTGGTGATCAGTCCGATGGTTTGGGCTGTGAGTCCGGTCAGGCGGGCCAAATCGGCCTTGGGCAGGCTGCCGTTTAGCCGGATCGCCTGCAGTACCACCCGCTCATTGAACTGGCGCATGCCCACGTGGTTGGAGCCCCGTGGCCGCAATACCGAAGGAGCATGGGCTGCCGTCGAAGCCGGGGCTTCGGGCAAGGCATTGGGCAGGGTGGCTTCAAAATTCATGGTCTTCAGATTTTCACCGATGAAGCCCGTGCGAACCAGATTAGTTTTAGGGGATTTCCCCGCCCTGTAGCCTTGCAGCACGCCCCCCGGCCTCACGCTAGCGCAGAGGCCGGAATGTCTTCAACCGCTTTGGCGCCGGTCATGACGGCGACGGTGTCGCTCATGCTGATCGCCTTCGGATTCACCACGCAGGCCCGTTTGCCGAGGCGCTGGATATGAATCCGGTCGGCGATTTCAAATACATGGGGCATGTTGTGGCTGATCAGAATCACCGGCAGCCCCTTGTCGCGCACCCGGCGGATCAACTCGAGCACCATATTGCCCTCTTTCACGCCCAAGGCCGCAGTCGGCTCGTCCATGATGACCACATGCTGGGCAAATGCAGCCGCACGGGCGACCGCCACGCACTGGCGCTGCCCGCCGGACAAGGTTTCCACCGCCTTGGTCATGGAGCGGATACCGACCTTGAGGTCATTCATGCGCGAAACCGCCTCTTCGAGCATGCGCTTTTTGTCGAGTGACCGGAACACACTGCCCAACACGCCGGGAGGACGCAGTTCGCGGCCCAGAAACAGGTTTTCAGCAATTGACATCGCTGGCGCCACTGCCAAGTCCTGGTAAACGGTTTCGATGCCGTGGCGGCGTGCATCAATTGGCGAGCGGAACAGCACTGGCTTGCC
>JAIXVK010000392.1 GCA_027483085.1 Comamonadaceae bacterium
CCCCACTTTCTTCACCGGTCACATAAAGCGTGGACTTGCCCGAGCGCTGCAGCGAATCCAGCGCCTGCAGCAAGAGCGTGGACTTGCCGATGCCGGGGTCGCCGCCGATCAACACCACGCCGCCCTCCACCATGCCACCACCCAGCACACGGTCCAGTTCCTCGTGGCCGGTGGGGGTGCGGTCCACGTCCTGCGCTTCGATGTCGGACAGCACCGTGACCTCGGCCGTCTTGGCCAGCGAGGCAAAGCGGTTTTTGGCAGGCCCGTCGCTGCTGGCCACGGATTCGATCAGCGTGTTCCAGGCGTTGCAGTGCGGGCACTTGCCCAGCCATTTGGGGCTGGTGCCGCCGCACTCGTTGCAGGTGTAGATGGTTTTGTCTTTGGCCATGGCGGGAATAATACTGTACAAAACCACAGATATCAAACTGCGCAGACCATGCGCCAGATCACAGACAGCAGCGCCCCGCGTCCCTAGCATGGTGAAAAGTGCCCCGGGAGTTTGCTACTAAATCAGTAGCTGCTCGCGCACCTTCCACAAGGGCTACATGCCAATTTCACCTGAAACAACGGCGTCTGTTGCCGACAGCACTGCCCCCCAAGGCCTAAGCAGCGCGCAAGCCGCCCAGTTGCTGGCCACCCACGGCCCCAACGCCCTGCCCGGCGCCGGCGCACGGCGCTGGACCGCCATCGCCCGAGAGACCCTGACCGAGCCCATGTTCCTGCTACTGCTGGGGGCTGCCGTGCTCTACGGCCTGCTGGGCGACTGGCAGGAGGGCGGCATTCTGCTCGGGCTGGTGGTGATGGTGGTGGCGCTCACGCTCTACCAGGAGGGCAAAACCGAACACGCCATGCAGGCCCTGCGCCAACTCGCCAGCCCGCAAGCCCAGGTGCTGCGCGACGGCAAGGCCCAAGCCGTGCCGGGCAGCACGGTGGTGCCGGGTGATGTGCTGGTGCTGGCCGAGGGCGACAGGGTGGCCGCGGATGCCACGCTCTTGAGCGGCAGCGATGTGATGGCGGACGAATCCATGCTCAGCGGCGAATCGGTGCCGGTGGAGAAGGCCGCCACCGGGGGCGACGCCGCCCTGTTCGGCGGCACCCTGCTGGTGCGCGGCCACGGGCTGGCGCGGGTGGAACACACCGGCGCGGCGTCTGCCATGGGGCGCATCGGCAGCGCCTTGGACGGCTTGGGCCCGGAAGACTCGCCGCTGAAACAACAAACAACCGTGCTGGTCAAGCGCCTGGCAGTGGTGGCATTGGCCGCCAGCCTGCTGTTGTTTCTGGCCAGCGGGCTGATGCACGGCGACTGGACCGCCGCCTTGCTCTCGGGCATCGCCCTGGCCATGGCCTTGCTGCCGCAGGAGTTCACCGTCATCCTCACCGTGCTGCCTGCGTTGGGTGCCTGGCGGCTTGCCAAACAGCAGGTGCTGACCCGCCGCCTGGCCGCCATTGAAACCCTGGGGGCGACCTCGGTGCTGTGTGTCGACAAGACCGGCACCCTGACCGAAAACCGCATGCGGGTGGCCGCCTTGTTTGCCTATGGTGGCACGGCAGCCGATCAAACTCTAGCCCTTCCTGACGGCGAACCCCACGCGCTGCCGGAGGCGTTTCACCGCGTGGCCGAGTACGCCATTCTGGCCAGTGTGGAGGAGCCGTTTGACCCGATGGAACAGGCCTTCCACCGGCTGGGTGCCCAGACCCTGCAAGACACCGAGCACCTGCACCGCGACTGGACGCTGGTGCGCGAATACGGCCTGAGCCCGCAGTTGCGCGCCATGTCGCATGTGTGGACAGCCGATGACGGCGATGCCCACATCGTGGCCGCCAAAGGCGCGCCCGAAGCGGTGTTCGACCTGTGTCACCTGCCACCCACCGAATTGGCCCGTGCCCAAGCGGCAGCCACTGCATTGGCAGATCAAGGGCTGCGCGTGCTGGGCGTGGCCTCCAGCCGGGTACCGGGTGCGGCGGGCACCATCACCCTGCCGCAGCAGGAGCACGACTTTGACTTCACTTTGCTCGGCCTCATCGGGCTGGAAGACCCGCTACGCCTTGGCATTGCGGACTCGGTGGCGGAGTGCAGGCGGGCAGGCATCCGCGTGGTGATGATCACCGGCGACCACCCGGGCACGGCGACGGCGATTGCAAAACACGCAGGCATCCTGACCGCAGCCACAGGGCCAGGAACGCAAGCTACCAATGAAGTGCTCAGTGGCGACGACATCGACACGCTGGACGACGCAGCACTACAAGAGCGCATGCGCCACACCCGGGTGTGCGCCCGGGTGGCGCCGGTGCAAAAGCTGCGCATCGTGCAGGCCTTGCAAGCGGAAGGGCAGATCGTGGCCATGACGGGCGACGGTGTGAACGACGCCCCGGCCCTTAAAGCGGCTCACGTGGGTATTGCGATGGGCCAGCGCGGTACCGATGTGGCCCGCGAGTCTGCCGCGCTGGTGCTGCTGGACGACAACTTTGCGTCCATCACCGCCGCAGTGCGCTTGGGCCGGCGCATTTTCGACAACGTGCGCAAGTCCATGGCCTATGTGCTCGCGGTGCATGTGCCGATTGCCGGCATGGCCCTGTTACCGGTGTTGCTGGGCTGGCCGACAGCCCTGTTCCCGTTGCACATTGCCTTTCTGGAACTGGTGATCGACCCGGCCTGCTCCATGGTGTTTGAAAACGAGCCCGCCGAGAAAAACGGAATGCAACAGCCGCCGCGCGATGTGAGGGCGGCTTTGCTGAACCGTGGCACGCTCTGGCAGGCACTGGCCCAAGGCGTGGTAGGCCTGATGGCGGTCATGGGTGCCATGGCTTGGGGCTTGGCCCATGCCAGCCCCGAGCATGCGCGCACGCTGGCGTTTGCCACCCTGCTGCTGGTCAACCTGAGCCTGATTTTCATGAACCGCAGCGCAGAGCTGAACCTGCGCGCTTGGCTGCTGCGGCCCAATGGCGTGTTGTGGGGCGTGTGCGCGGTAGCACTGGGTGTGCTGCTGGCCATGGTGTATGTGCCGTGGATACAGAAGCTGGCCGCATTTGCCGCCCTGAATGCCGAGCAATGGGCGGTATGCGCAGGCTTGGTCGGGCTCACCCTGCTGGCCTGCGCCGGCCTGAAGTGGGCCGGCCGGCAGCACCCGGCGGCCCTGGCCGCGTGACTAGGCCTTGGGTATGCGGGCGCGGGCCCGCTGCACCCGGTCCGCGCTGACCGAGACCTTCACCGACTGGAAGTTCAAGGGCGTCACCAGCGCCCAGGCCGGGTCATGGGTGTCCCGGCAGGTGTAGACCGCGACGGGCATGCTGTTTTTGTCCATCACCGGGATCACCCAGGGCGCATTGGCGCGCGCACCCCGCTGGGCGACAACCGCGGTGTCGCCATTGACCAGCAAGACATAGGTGCCCGGCGGGTAAAAGCCGGTGCTGGTCGCCATGGCGCCGCCCACGGTGGCAGCTTCGCCCTCGGCCGCAGCAAATATGGATTTGGCGGCACTGATGGCGGGCATGGGCGTGCGGGATTTGCGGGCGGCCATTTTGGCCACAAACCCATCGGCCGTCGCCAGCACCCGGCGTGCCATGCGGTTGCGCGGCAGGGCTTCGGGGTGGAGCGGCTTGTGGTGCCAGCGCACTAAGTCCAGAGTGTCTTCGTCTTCGAGACCGAGCTTGTGCAGGGTGTCGGCACTCCGGCCCGCATGGTCGGCAATCAGCTGGCGCTGCCACTCGGTGGGTGCTGCGTTCTGGCGGGAGAGGCTGTCCTGGTCGCGGGCCATGCCAATGTTTTGGGTCAGGGCGGCGTCCAGCAGGCTGCGGCGCACACTGGGGTCCAGGCCCAACTTGTCAGCGGTGAGCAGGCTGATGGTACCGGTCAGCAACGCGTGGGTGGAGCAGTAACCCAGGCTGTTGTCGCCCAGCATTTGGAACAGACGAAAGAGCGCATCGTCCGGGTCCGCGTCCAGCAACTTGAGCACGGTGCGGGCCATGCCGTCCAGCCGGGAAAGCGGGTTGATGGCCAGCCCCCCTTGGTACAAGATGCCGCGCAGCACATCCTGCAAATCGGGCCAGCCGCCGCTCAGTGCGGTGCCGGCTACATAGTCCACCTCGCGGATGCGGGAGGGCATGGGCGCTTGGGCGATGGTTTGCACATCCACGCCGTCGCGCAGCATTTCGTGCACCATGCGCTCGTAGGCGCGCTGCCAAGCCATGGCGTCGCCCGGTGTGGAGCTGGCGTTAAAGGCGTGGAGCTTGTCGCGGTGCTGCTCGGAGACGACCGGCTGCCCTTTCTTCAAGAGCAGCTGGCCGGTATCGCTCCAGATGTCGATCGGCAAAGGCCGGCCCACTTCCAGCATGGCAATCGGAATGGGCACATATTTCATGGAGGCTAGTCTGCCACGACGACCGGTACCCGCTGCGCGAGCGCGCACATCAATTCATAGCCCACGGTGCCGGCAGCGGCCGCAATTTCGTCAATAGGCAGCACCGCACCGTTGGCTGCGCGCCCCCACAGGGTCACTTCAGAGCCCATGCCAGCCTGGGGCACCGGGTCGAGGTCGACGGTGATCATGTCCATGCTGACCCGGCCCACGACACGGCTGCGCACCCCGTTGATCAGCACCGGGGTGCCGGTGGGGCAGATGCGGGGGTAGCCGTCGGCATAGCCACAAGCCACCACGCCGATGCGCATCGGTTTGTCTGCTGTGAAGTTAGAGCCATATCCAACGGTATCGCCCGCCGATATTACGCGGGTAGCTATGATTTTTGCAGCAAGCGTCATGGTGGGCTGCAAGCCCCAGTGGGCGATGTCGTGCTCGGGGTAGTCCGGCGCGCTGCCATAGGTGGCAATGCCGGCGCGCACCCAGTCCGACACCAGGCCGGAGCCCGAATGCCGCAAAGTGGCCGCACTGTTGCTGACCGTGCGCTCACCAGGCAAGTCGTCGGTGGCTTGTTTGAACACCGCCATCTGGCCGGCAATGCCCTTGGGGCCGTCGGCATCGCTGAAGTGGGTCATGAGCGAAATCTCGTCCACCTGCGGCAAGGCATTCAGGCGGGTCCACGCAGACCGCACCTGTTCGGGCTGGAAGCCCAAACGGTTCATGCCGGAGTTGACCTTCAAAAACACCCGATGCGGCTCGTTGGTTTTGTGGATGGCCAGCATGTCGATCTGCTCCTGGCAGTGCACCGTGTGCCACAGGCCGAGGCGGGAGCACAG
>JAIXVK010000072.1 GCA_027483085.1 Comamonadaceae bacterium
ATGTATTACGAACAGGACATGAATCTGAAAGAAATCGCAGCGGTGCTGGACGTTACCGAGTCACGGGTATGCCAGTTGCACAGCCAATCGATTGCCAGGCTGCGCGCCAAAATGCGATCCCACTAAGTTGAATGAACTGCATAAAAAAAAGGGCCCTTGAGGCCCTTTTTTTATGCTCGGCAGACCTTCAGGCACTTACCGCAGCCAATCGTCCTGAGGATTTGGGGCCTGCGCCGTAATTGCCGCCCCCCGCATAGGTGGGATCCACGGAAGCAGGTACCACCAGGTTCAGTGCTTGCTCCACCAACATGGCACGACGCAACAAACTGGATCGCACAATTTGTAAACCCTCGGCCAACGCTTTGACACGTTCTGCAATGCCTGGCTCTACCAAGCCTTGGCGCTGCCATTGCTGCCAAACCCCGGCAAGACTGACGGCTGTTTTCTGGATCTGTTCTGACAAAGCCGGCAAGGTTTCTGCGTCGCCGGTTGCAACAGCTAGTGCAAGGTCGTTGAACTGGACCTCCAGCGCATCGAAGTAAGAATCAGGTTGGATGGTGCTCATGGGGTCCCCCTCGTATCAATGGCGATACGCAGGAGGCACGCACTTACCGGGTCGTTCGGTTCAGCATTTCCTGCGCGTTGGATAACAGCTTGTCGGCGATCGCTTCCGCATTCACGGAAAACGTGCCGTCCTGGATAGACGCCCGCACCGACTCCACTTTGGCGAGATCGACGTCCGAGGCTTCGCTGCGCTCGGGCTTCTCCAAAGCGCGCGCCGCGGTCGACACCGTCACAGCCACGCCGGCGGACCGGGTGCTCTGAGTGGCGTTGGTGTTCGCATTGGCCGCCGCATTGCTGCTCTGCGCAGCCTTTTGGGCAGCACCGGACACCGTAGTAGATACGGAAGCGGGTAATTCTGAGGGTTGACCAATTTTCATCGCGTTCTCCAAAACTACGGTAAGCGTAGCCTCGTACGATGTTTATCGGTCGGGTTCGGGCTAACTTTAGGGCTATTTTCACGATTTTCGCCTCTAAAGATCTATTTTGACTGTACGCACATCCAGCACAGTCCCCGATGTCACCCGACCGTTGTCCATTTTGACGCGGGCCTGCTGCCCCACCACCCCAGCGGAAAGCGCCTGGGCCTCACTGGAAATCTGAAAGCCGGGGCCCTGCGCCACAATTTTGACGGTAGCCCCCGCCTGAAAAACCTGGGCCGGCCGCAACATGCCTTGGCGCAGCGCTTGTCCGGTCGTCAACGCGCGGGACGCTGTCTGCCCCAACCAGGCAGCCCGGTCCGCGAGGATCGCGCCCTGCTCTTCCGCCCAATCAACCTCCCCGCGTGTGACATCACTCTCCGTGACCGCCGTGCCCGCAGCGAGCTGTGTTTTCACGACCCACGCTTCGCCTAGGGCCCGCACAGTGACCGGCAGCGTGACGTTCCAACGGCTGATGCCGTCCACACAACGCACCCCGACGCGACTGCGCCCCCAGAGTCGCGCACCAGGCGGCACATAAGCCTCCATGTTGCCGCATGCCGCCAAGCGCACACGCGCATCGAGCGCACCTACGGTGACGTCCATCCGCAAAGGCGTCGGCTCAGCGCGTTGACTTTTCTGCACCGCCTCAACCGCCCATTGCTGCGCAAGGGCCTGTACTCCCTGCGCCACCTGCTCTTGCGCAAATACAGGAGCCGCGCAAGCAACCAACACTGCCCACAAGGCGTGCGCGGGTTGGAGAGAGGTGCGAATTGCGGGCATAGGAGGCTCCAGAAGTTGCTTCAACTATAGGAAGCAGCGCCCACGAAGAAGCCCGCAAATACACAGCTTTCAGCGCCTTATTCCAAAGCTCAAAAATTAAAGCTTTTCCCATAATTGCCCCACGTCACCGGCCGGCCCGCTTGCTGGGACCCGACGATCAACCGTTGAGGTATCTATGTTTTCGAAACTAACCAATGCTTTAGATTTCCAATCAAAGGGGTTGGTGCTGCGCGCAGAGCGGCAACGCGTCATCGCCAGCAACATCGCAAACGCCGACACGCCCGGATATTCCGGCCGCGACTTTGACTTCAAAAAAGCCATGGCAGAAGCGACTTCCGGCCCTGCCTTTCCCATGGCCATTCCCTCTAGCGGCCCCAACAGTGACGGCACAACCAATGCCCGCCACATACCGATCAGCAACATTGACAGCTCCACGCTGGGCGACAACAGCAGGCTTGCCTACACGCTCCAGACACAGCCCGCCATGGACGGCAACAGCGTAGATATGGACCGTGAGCGCGCCAACTTCGTCGACAACTCCGTCCGCTATGAAGCCACGCTCCGTTTTATTAACGGCTCTTCCCGAACAATCTTGAGCGCGATTCAAGGTCAGTAAGCACTGAATTAGCCAGAGGAGACCCTCCATGTCCATGTTTTCCATCTTCAACGTCAGCGGCAGTGCCGTCAGCGCACAGTCCCAGCGCCTCAACGTCGTGGCCAGCAACCTGGCCAATGCGGACGCCGTGGCAGGCCCGGACGGCCAGGGTTACAAAAGCCGCCAAGTGGTGTTTGAAACCGTGCCCATGGGCTCGGAGGCTTCGGCAGGCGTCAAAGTGAACGCCATCAAGGAAAACAACGAGCCCCTGCGCAAAGTGCACAACCCGATGCACCCCTCGGCAGACGCAGAAGGCTACGTCACCCAATCCAACGTGAATCCCGTCGAAGAAATGGTCAACATGATTTCTGCGTCGCGCTCGTACCAGAACAACGTGGAGGTCATGAACACGGCCAAGAGTCTGCTGCTCAAAACGCTGCAGATGGGTCAATAAATTCAAGGACGCTCACCATGGCCACCGCAGTCAGTAACAACACCGCACTCTCCGGCACCAGCGCCACATCGAGTGGAACCGTCAGCGCCCAAGAGCAAACAGACCGATTCATGAAATTGTTGGTTGCACAACTCAACAACCAGGATCCCATGAACCCGATGGACAACGCCCAGATGACCAGCCAGATCGCGCAGATCAACACGGTCTCCGGCATCCAGGAGCTCAACGCCACGATGCAAAGCATGGCGGCCCAGTTCACCTCTATGCAGGTCTTGCAGGGTGCCAGCATGGTGGGGCATGGAGTCCTCGTGGAGTCGAACACCCTGTCGATCGATGGCGGCACGGCCAAGGGCGCCATCAATCTGGCCAGCAAGGCAGACAAAGTCACGATCGACATCAAGACGGCTGGCGGCCAATTGCTGGAAACCATCAACCTTGGCGCATTGCCGGCCGGCCAGAGCAACTTCCAGTGGGACGCCTCCAAATACAGCGGCCTGAGCAGTGTCAACTTCAAGGTGAACGCGACCCAAGGCGGAAACACCGTCAAAAGCACCGATCTGGCCCAAGACACCGTAACGGCCGTCGGCACAGAAAACGGAGCCATGTCGCTCCAGCTCAAAGGTCGCTCGGCAGTCGCCTACAGCGCCATCAAATCCATTCTCTAACACCCCATTTCCCAAGAGGTAACCACCATGAGCTTTCAAACAGGACTCTCCGGCCTCAACGGCGCCAGCAAAAGTCTGGACGTGATCGGCAACAACATCGCCAACGCCAATACCGTGGGAATGAAATACTCCCGCACAGAATTTTCAGCACTGGTCGCAGGCCAGCTGGGCGCTGCAGGCGGAAGCACCGGCAACACACCGGGTATCGGGGTGGCCGTAGGCACAATTGCGCAGCAGTTCACCCAGGGCAATATCAGCATCACCGGAAACAACCTCGACGTAGCGGTCAACGGCGGTGGCTTCTTTCAACTCACCCAGCCTGACGGCTCCACGGCGTACACCCGTGACGGCCAGTTCAAGCTGGACTCCGACGGCAACCTCGTCACCAACAGTGGTGCCAACGTGATGGGCTTCCCCACCGACTTGCTGGGAAACCGGACCAGCATCACGCCCCAGCCCATGGTGATTCCGACCAGCGCTCCGATCCCCGCACAACAAACCACCGCTATCACCGCGGAATTCAACCTGGATGCCCGGACCAAGCCGGCAATCCAAACCACACCGCCAACGCCGATTTCTACCTACGGCACCACACTCACCGCCTTCGACTCGCAAGGTAACGAAGTCCCGGTCAGCCTGTACTTCGTCAAGCGCGGCCCGGATACCACGGCAAACCCTGCTGTTACGACGGACATTTGGGACGTCTACGACGCCAGCACCGTGGCTGCAGGCACTGCCGCCCTTAACACCAATGCAGCGGTTTATGCAACCCACCAGGCCAACGTGGCCTACAACACCACCACCCCGCCACCGACAGACCTGAAACCCACCTTCGCAGCCGCAGGTACCGGCGCTTTTGCCGCACCCGCGCTCACCACGGTGGCGACCGGCGCGCTGTTTCAGTTGGAATACGACGTGAACGGCAAACTGACGTCGCCGCTGGCCGCTCAAACCCTGACCTTGACCTCTCCCAACACGGCGATCGGCCCCTTCACCACCACGCTGGATCTGACTAAAACAACGCAGTACGGCACCACCTTTGCCGTCTCCAACCTGACCCAAGACGGCTACACCGCAGGCGACCTGACCGGCATCTCGATTGACCCGAGTGGTGTGATTACCACCCGCTACTCGAACGGAGAGACCCAGTCCCGCGGACAACTCCTGCTCGCGGACTTCCGCAACGTGCAGGGTTTGACACCTATCAGCGGCGGAAACTGGACGGAGTCGTTTGCGTCCGGGCAGCCGGTACTTGGCAATCCGGGTCTGGGCAAGTTCGGTGGCCTGCGCTCGGGCTCCCTTGAGGACTCCAACGTCGACCTCACGGGTGAGCTCGTCAACATGATGACCGCCCAGCGTAACTACCAAGCCAATGCACAAACCATCAAGACCCAGGACCAGATCCTGTCGACCTTGGTCAATTTGCGTTAACCAACAGCAGGACTGAAGCACCATGGACCGCCTGATATACACCGCCATGACCGGCGCCAATGCGGCGGCGAGCCGGCAGTCGGTCATTGCCAACAACCTCGCCAACGTTTCCACCAACGGCTTTCGCGCGCAGCTGGCAACGTACCGTGCGGTACCCCTGCGCGGCGAAGGCGCGACCACCCGGGTTTTTGCCCTCGAAGCAACGGCCGGACACCTCGACACTCCCGGCCCTGCCATGCGCACTGACCGCAGTCTCGACGTCATGGCCAAAGACGGTGCATGGTTCGCAGTGCAAGGCCTGGACGGCACCGAGGCCTACACCCGCAACGGGCATGTGGAAGTCGCCACAGACGGCACACTGACCACCGGCAACGGGCTGCAGGTTCTCTCCAGCGACGGCTCCCCCATCACATCGCCCGCCGGGGCTGAACTCACCATTCAACCGGACGGCACGGTCAGCGCCAAAGTCGGCAACCAGCCGGCCAACGCGATCGGCAGGCTCAAACTGGTGGTTCCCACCCCGGAAGACCCGCTCGTGCGCAGCGGCGATGGTTTGTTCCGCGCCTTGTCCGGCGATCCGCTGAACAACGAAGACACCGCGCGTGTGCAGGCCGGCATGTTGGAAGGCTCCAATGTCAATGCGATCGAAGCCATGGTCGGCATGATCCAAACCGCGCGCCAGTTCGAAGCCCAAACCCGCCTCATGCAAACGGCCGAGTCGAATGACCGTTCTGCTGGGCAACTCTTGAACATGCAAGGATAAACACCATGATCAACTCGCTCTGGATTTCCAAAACGGGCATGGAAGCCCAACAAATGCAGTTGGACGTGATCTCCAACAACTTGGCCAACGTGTCTACCAATGGCTTCAAAAAATCGCATGCGGTCTTTGAAGACTTGATGTACCAGAACCTGCGCCAGGTCGGCTCCAACACGTCTGAGCAGTCCACCCTGCCCACCGGCTTGCAGCTCGGCTTGGGCGTGCGCACCGTGGCGACCAGCCGTTCGTTTGCACAAGGCAACTTGCAACAGTCCAGCAACAATCTGGACGTGGCGATCCAAGGCAACGGCTTCTTTCAAGTCACCATGCCCGACGGCACCACCGGCTACACCCGCGACGGCGCCTTCCAGGTCGACAACACCGGCCGCATGGTCACCTCTAACGGGCTGCCAATCTTGAACGGCATCACCGTTCCCGCCAACGCCACCAGCCTCGCGATTGCACAAGACGGCAACGTGACCGCCACCATCCCCGGCAACGTGGCGCCCCAACCGATCGGGACCATCACCCTGGCCAGCTTTATCAACCCGGCAGGTCTGGAGCCCAAAGGGCAAAACATTTACGCAGAAAGCGCCGCATCGGGTCAGCCCAACGCCGGCACCGCAGGCGCTAATGGCCTGGGCACCCTGGCCCAAGGATTTGTCGAAACCTCCAACGTCAACGTGGTCCAGGAACTAGTCACCATGATCCAGACCCAGCGGGCCTATGAAATGAACTCCAAGGCCATTCAAACCTCTGACCAGATGCTGCAAAAGCTCGGCCAGCTGTAAGGACCCACCATGACACACCGACGCCTACACCGCATCGCAGCCGCCGTAGCCATCGGCTTGCTGGCAGCAGGCTGCCAGCAATTGCCGCAAAAAGTCGCCGTCGACTTTGTGGAGCCGCGCGTTCCTGCGGCGCCGATCGTGTCGGTAGCGTCCAAACCGGCCAACGGCAGCATCTACCAAACCGCTGCCTACCGCCCTGCCTTTGAAGACCGGCGCGCACGGCTGGTCGGCGACAACGTCACGATCCAGATCGTCGAAAACGTCACTGCCAGCCAAAAGTCCACCTCCACGGTCAACCGCAACACATCGATTGACTCCGCCATCACGGCCCTGCCGGATCAAACACTGGCGGGCCTGGGCAAACTCAACATTGGCGCTGCGACCAACAACAACTTCTCAGGCAAGGGCGGCACCGAGAGTGCCAACACCTTTGCCGGGTCGATCACCGCCACCGTCATTGAAACCCTGCCCAACGGGCACTTGATCGTGACCGGTGAAAAGCAGATCGGCGTCAACCAGAATGTGGACGTGCTCCGCTTCTCGGGCACCATCGACCCGCGGATGCTGCAACCCGGCAGCGTCATCAGCTCCACCCAGGTGGCGAATGTGCGCGTCGAGTCCCGCGGACGCGGTGCACAGGGCGAAGCGCAAACAGTTGGCTGGTTATCACGGTTCTTTTTGAGTTTTCAGCCCTTCTAAAGAAATCCAGAATAGTGCCGAGGGGTAACAGATCCAGTCGGATCGCCCCGTTAACCGACTCGGCACATGACACACTGGAACCACTTAGCGAACACCTTCCGCTCACAGCGCTGGGGCGGCTTGTTGGTGGCAATTGCCATGGCCGCAGCACCTGCGGCCCATGGCGCCAAACGCATCAAGGAAGTCGCCGCTATCGAAGGCGTGCGCAGCAACCAGTTGACGGGTTTTGGCCTCGTCATCGGCCTCGATGGCACCGGTGACCAAACCACCCAGATGCCTTACACCACGCAAGGCCTCAAAAACTACATGGAGCAGCTCGGTCTCACCCTGACGCCCGCCTCCCAGAACCAATTGCAAATGAAAAACGTGGCGGCCGTGCTGGTCACCACCCAGCTGCCCGCATTTGCCCGGCCGGGGCAACTGCTCGACATCAATGTCTCCTCACTGGGCAACGCCAAGTCCCTCAAAGGCGGCACCTTGATTGCCACACCCCTCAAAGGGGCCGATGGCGAGGTCTATGCCATGGCACAGGGTAATTTGATCGTAGCCGGTGCCGGCGCCTCAGCCGGCGGCAGCAAAGTGCAGGTCAACCACCTGAGCGCCGGGCGCATTCCGGATGGTGCGCAAGTCGAACGCGCCGTTCCCACCAGCTTGCAAGACGGCCCCACCATCAACCTCAGCCTGAGCGCGTCGGACTTCCAGACCGCTCGCAAGGTAGCCCAGGCCGTCAACACCCGTTTCGGCCCCGGCGTGGCTCAAGCCCTGGACGGACGGACCGTGCAGGTCAAAGCCCCCACCAACCCCAACGACCGCGTCAGCTTCATTGCCGATATGGAAGAGCTGCCTGTCGACAACTCGGTCGCTGCCGCCAAAATCATCATCAACTCGCGCACCGGCTCTATCGTCATGAACCAGGCGGTCACCCTGGGTGCCTGTGCGATCGCCCATGGCAACTTGTCGGTCAGCGTGTCGTCCAGCCCCGTGATCAGCCAGCCCAACCCGCTCTCGGGAGGACAGACCGTGGTGGGTGAAAAGGCCAACATCGAGATCCAGCAAGATGCCGGCAAACTCATCCAACTGCCCCAAGCGGCCCAGCTCACCGATGTGGTCAAGGCCCTGAATTCGCTGGGCGCGACCCCCCAAGACTTGTTGGCCATTTTGCAAGCGATCAAATCGGCCGGTGCCTTGAACGCGGAGTTGGAGGTGATTTGACATGAGCTACGGTTCTGCCCTCGGCTCCACGCCGATATCCAGCGCCCAAGACCTGGTCGCTGATGCCCGCTCCCTGAGCGCTCTCAAAGCCGGTGCCGATAAAGCCACGCCGGACACCATCCGGGAAACCGCCAAACAGTTCGAGTCGCTGTTCATGCGCGAGCTCCTCAAAAGCATGCGCGAAGCGACCATGAAATCCGGCATGCTGGACAACGCCGGCAGTGACCTTGGCACCGACCTCTTCGACCAGCAAATGTCGGTCAGCATGTCCGGCCAGCCCGGCGGCCTGTCCGACCTGATCGCCCAGCAGCTCAGCCGCCAGATGGGTGTGGAAATGCCCGGCTCCACCGTCGGCATGGCTAACAGCAGCAGCCTGCAGCCCGTCAAGGCACCCGACACACTGACCCCGAAAAGCAGCGTTGGCAAACTCACCGCATCCGATATGGCACTGACCCCGGTCGCCCCCAAAAAGGCGCCCACCAGCACCCAGGCGGATTTCGTGTCCAAGCACACAGATGCTGCCAACAAAATCGAAAAGGCCACCGGCATTCCTGCCAGCTTCATGCTCGGCCAGGCGGGCCACGAAACAGGCTGGGGCAAGCACCAGATCAAGAACAAAGACGGCAGCAACTCCTTCAACCTGTTCGGCATCAAGGCCGGATCCAGCTGGACCGGCAAAGTCGCCGAAATCACGACCACCGAGTATGTGAATGGCGTCGCGCAAAAGAAGGTCGCCAAATTCCGCGCCTACGACTCTTTTGAAGACTCCTTCAAAGACTACGCCCGTTTGATTTCTGACAGCCCGCGCTATGCCAAGGCACGCCAGCAAACCCAGTCCGTCACAGCCTTTGCCACCGGCCTGCAAAAAGCCGGCTACGCCACCGACCCCGAGTACGCAGCCAAACTGAGCCGCGCCATCAACACCACCTTGCATCTGCGCCGCGCGCAAGTGCAGGCGTAATCGAGCCAGCGACAGACTATGAGCGTCCTCAATATCGGCACCCGGGCTCTGCAGGCCAACCAGATCGCCCTGCAGACTGCCGGCAACAACATCGCCAACGTCAACACGCCCGGCTATTCGCGCCAAAGCGTGGTGCTCACCGCGGTGGAGGGGCAGTTCACCGGAGGTGGCTACATCGGCAAGGGCGTGGATGTGCAAACCATCCAACGCAACTTCAGCGCCTTCCTGACCCGCCAAGCCACATTGGCCAGTGCTACCCAAAACGCGGATGTCGCCCGCTCCAACAAGCTCAACCAGCTCCAGGACATCTTCTCAGGCGGCAGCACCGGTTTGGGCGCCGCGGTCAGCGACATGATGAACGCATTCTCTGACGTCGCCAGCGCCCCGACCGACCTCACCGCCCGCACCGTGGCACTCACCCGTGTGGACGAGACAGCAGGCCGCTTCCGCGCAGCGTCGCAAGCCATCCAGGACTTGCAAGCCGGCGTGGCGCAAGAGATCAGCCAAAAGGTCAACAACATCAACACACTGGCCCGCAACATTGCCGATGTGAACCAGGAAATTGCCCGCGCACAAGGCAAAGGGCAGCCGCCTAACGACCTGCTCGACCGCCGCGACCAATTGGTGCGCGAGCTCAACCAATTTGTACAAACCACCTCCATCCCCGCAGACGACGGCACGGTCGGCATCTTCCTGGCCGGCAGCCAGCCGCTGGTGTTGGGCACCAATGTGTCCCCGGTCACGGTGGTGAGCGATGACTTTGGTGACCCGCTCAAAACCAAACTCTCGATGACCCGGGACGGGCAGCAGGTTCTGCTCGACGAAAACGCCTTGGGCGGCGGCGAAGTGTCGGGCTTGCTGCGCTTCCAGAACACCGATCTGGCAGAAGGCCGCAATCTGCTGGGCCGGCTCACGCTGGCCATCACCACGCAAATGAACACACAACATGCGCTCGGCCTGGACCTCGACGGCAACGCCGGCGGGCCCCTGTTTTCCACGGCCGGGTTCAAGGCGCCGGACAACATCCGCACGCCCACCGCACCGGCAACACTCAACTCCAACCCCTTGGTGGAAGTCACTATCGCCATCAGCGACTCCACCCGTTTCGCCGCGTCGGACTACACCATCAACTTCAACTCGGCCACGAGCGGCAGCATCATCCGGCTCTCCGACGGCAAAGTCACCAACTTCAACCAGACGCTGCCCGACACCACGCTGGCCACGGTAGACGGCATCACCTTCGGAATGCCCAGCGCCATCGCCGGCCCACCCGCACAAGTGCCGGCCGCCGGCGACCGCTTTTTGATTCAACCGTTTGCCACCGCCGCGAGCAACGTCGAGCGGGTGTTCTCCACCCCCCGCCAACTGGCAGTCGCCAGCCCGATTGCCGGCGCCATGGGCACCACCAACAAAGGCAGCGTGCAGCAGGTGTCGCTCACGGCGTTGACCAACCTCCAAACCCCGACACCGCAAGCACCGGTCGTCCTCACGTTTGCTGTAGATACCGCCACCAATGCGGTGACCTACACCCGATCTGATATCCCAGGTCCTCCCCCCCCGTCGTTCGCCTTTGACCCCAGCACGGCAATCACGTCTTCGGCATGGAGCCTCAAGCTCACCGGCACCCCCAAGAATGGGGACACCTTCAAAGTGGTGGACATCAAGGACCCGGCCTTCAAGCTCGACCTCAAGCTCAACGGCGGCAACGCCACCGCCATGATGAACCTGCGCGACAAAGCCATGTTCGATGGCTCGGTCATGACAGACGGCTATGCCAGCGCGATCTCGCAGATCGGCATCCGCACCCAAAGTGCGGGCTACTCCGCTACGGTTTCAAGCACGATCGCCGCCAACCTCGAGCAGGACCGCAGCGCGGTCTCCGGCGTCAACCTTGACGAAGAGGCCGCCAAACTCATCCAATACCAGCAGGCTTACCAAGCCTCTGCCAAGATGATCCAGATTGCACAAAACATTTTCGACACCCTGATCCAGGGCCTGGGCCGTTAAGGCCTGAAGGAGTCACAGCATGGCCGTCAACCTCTCCCGCCTCGCCTCTGCCAACACCTACGACAACGCGATCAGCAACCTCGCCAAGCGGCAAACCGCTTTGTCGAACCTGCAAGAAAACCTCACCTCCGGCAAAAAGGTGGTGCGCGCCAGCGACGATCCGACAGGCGCCGCCCAAGCCGAACGCGCCCTCACCCGCCTGGCCCGCATTGCGACCGACCAACGCGCCCTCGAATCCCAGCGCAACACCATTGCCAACGCCGAAAGCACCCTGGGCGATGTGGTGGACGCCATCCAACAGTTCCGCGAATTGGTGGTCAGCGCCGGTAACGGCAGCCACACCCCCGCAGAGCGGAAAACGATTGCCAACCAACTGCAAGGGCTGCGTGAGCAGATTCTGGGTTACGCCAACCGCAAGGACACCAATGGCCAACCCCTGTTCGGCGCATTGGCCAGCGCCGCGGAGCCGTTCACCGGCCCCACCACAACCGTGCCGGACTACACCTACAACGGCCTGCCAGGTCAAACTGCGACCAGCGAAATCGCAATTGCCAGCACCCTGGATGGCGAAAGCGCATTCATGCACCAGACCTCGCGCGATGGTGTCTACAACGTCAGCACCAGCACCATCCCCAGCGACCGGGCACTTACCACCAGCAATGTGACCGTGACCGACTCCAGCCTGGTCAGCCGCGCCAGCTACAAAATTACCTTTGGCCCGGTGACCGCCGGTGCCACTGCCGGAACCAGCTCCATCAGCTACACCGTGGAAGAGATTCCGGCCACCGGAGACCTGCCCACCTTCCCCGGCCCGCCCTATCAGGTCGGCCCCTTCACCGTGCCCGACTACCCCACCGGTAAACCGGTCTCCGTGAACCAAGCACCTACGATCAACGGCATGCCCGGCCTGTCGCTCACCATCACTGGTACACCTGCCGCCGGTGATGTGATCACGGTCGACCCGAACCCCAGCATCTTCAGCGTCATGGACGACGCCATCCGCGACATCGGCGGTGCCGCCAACTCAAATGCCGCCACCCAGGCCGTCGGCCAGGCGATCTACAACCTCGACATCGGCATGAACCGGGTGTCCGCCATCCGGGGCCAGGCCGGCGACTTGCTGAACCGGGCTGACCGCATTACCTCGAACCAAGAGAGCAAGAGCATCCAGCTCGAGGCCGACCGCTCACGCGCGGAAGACCTCGACATGATCAAAGGCATTGCCGACTTCCAGAACCAGCAAACCGGCTACCAGGCCGCCTTGCAGTCGTACGCGCAAGTGCAAAAGCTCTCGCTGTTCAACTTCATCAGCTAAGGCCATGAGCAGCTCGGTCCTTGGCAGCATCACCATCGGCTACGAAGCCCTGTGGGACCAATGGCGCAAGCGCATGGGCGTGCGGCTCTGGCTAGACCCGGACAGCAGCAGCGCAGTCGATGCCACCCACCTGATCGAATCCCTCCAAGAGCTCTGGCCCGCATCCCGCGAGATTTGCCTGCTCCATGCGCGCACACCCAGCTTGCTGGCCGACTTGCTGGACCACAGCAGCGCGCCCAACATTTGGGTTGAAGTGCCCGAGCACTGGCTCAACGATGCCCTGCTGGCCGGGCGCGTGCGCAAAGCACAGCAACGTGGCGTCAAGCTGGTGTGGTGCGGCGAGCCGGGCGAGCGCCCGCAGGCCGACATGGCGCAGTGGTTTCACTCCACCATGCTTTCGCTCACTCCAGCCCAAGCGCTGGGTGCACTGCGCGCGGCCCTGCAACGCAGCCAAGACGGCAGCAGCGCTGCGTCGCGCCCGCCAGAGAGCCCGGTGCAAAGCGGGCAACTGTATGAATCGCTGGCAAGCCAAGCCCTGGTGGAGCATGCGCTCGACCAGCAGCATGTGCGCGCGGTGTCCGGCTGGCCGGCAGAAGAGGTGTTGTACGCCTACCGCTACCGCCAGATCCAACCGGCCCGCCAAGCGCTGTTGGACTTGGTCAAAGCGATCGATGCGGACGAATCCCTCGACGCCCTGGAACACGCCATGGGCCGCGAGCCCTTGCTCTGCTACCGCTTCATGCGCTTCGCGAACTCGGCCGCCTTGGGCCTGCGCAACGAAATCGGCAGCCTGCGCCAGGCCCTGATGACCCTCGGCTACAGCCGCTTACGGGCCTGGCTGATGGAGCACCTGCCCCACGCGAGCGCCGACAGCAACATCGACCCCATCCGCCACAACATGGTGCTGCGCGCCCGCATCATGGAGCACCTGGCGGACGCCGGTGTCGAAGACGAGCTGCGCCGGGAGGTATTTTTGTGCGGTGTGTTTTCGCAGGTCGATGTGCTGCTGGGCGAGAACCTGGGCGCAGCACTGCACCGCTTGCCCCTGCCGGGGCGGGTCGCATCTGCGGTGGTGGGCCAGACTGGCCCTTACGCGCCGTGGCTGGAAGTCGCAGCTGCCTTGGAGGGCCGCAACACCAAAGTCATCCGCGAGGTCTGCCGCGCCCACCAGATACCGGCCGACGAGGTGAACCGCGCACTCCTGCGGGCACTGGCGCAGCACTAGCCACGAGCCGGCTCATTTTTAGAGCCAAATCAGCCTCTAGCGCTCGTTTTATATGCGCAACCAGCTACTAAATTCATAGCAACTACACCGCCAGCTGCCCATCCAGCTTGAAGATAGACACGGTCTGGACCAGCGCCCAGGTTTGGGTTTCCAGGTTCTGAGACGCTGCGGCGCTCTCTTCCACCAAGGCTGCGTTTTGCTGGGTCGTCTGGTCCAGCTGGGTGACGGCCTCGCCGATCTGGGCAATCGCACGCTCCTGCTCCGCGCTGGCGTGGCTGATTTCTTCCACCATGTGGCCGACCCGCTGCACCACCTCCACCACATCGCGCATGGTGGCGCCGGCCTCGGTGACCAGGTTGGTTCCGGAGTTCACCTGCACCACACTGTCCTGAATCAACTGCTTGATTTCTTTGGCCGCTTCGGCGCTGCGCTGGGCGAGGTGGCGCACCTCACTTGCCACCACCGCAAAACCGCGGCCCTGCTCGCCGGCGCGAGCGGCTTCCACTGCGGCATTCAGGGCCAGGATATTGGTCTGGAAGGCAATGCCATCGATCACGCTGGTGATTTCACCAATACGCCGTGAGCTCGCGCTGATGCCTTGCATCGTGTTCACCACCTGCGCCACTTGGGCACCGCCCCGCTGCGCCACCGCGCTGGCGTTGCTGGCGAGTTCGTTGGCGGCCTGGGCGCCTTCGGCGCTCTTGCGTGCCGCGCCGTTGAGCTCTTCCATGGTGGCGGCAGTTTCCTCGAGGGCGCTGGCCTGCTCTTCGGTGCGCTGGCTCAGGTCCATGCTGCCGGTTGCAATTTGCTGCACACCGGTGGCGAGGTTGTCACTTGCGGAGCGCACCCGCCCCACGATCTCCACCAGACTGCCTTGCATTGCTCCCATGTAGGCCAGCACACTGCCTTCGGGTGCACCGGCAAATTGCGCTTTCGTGGTCAAGTCACCATGGGCCACGCTCTCGGCAGTCGCCCGCAAATCAGAAGGTTCAGCGCCCAGCGCCCGACCCAGGTAGCGGATCATGGCCGTGGCCATGATCACCGCAGCCAACAGCGCTACCAAGGCAACACCCGCCAGCAACTGCAGGTTGCGGTGGAAAGAGGCCTCCGCTTCGGTCACCATCATTTGCGAGCGCTCGGTCGCATAGGCCGCGTATTCCTCTGCCTTGCTCACCAAGGCCACCAGCAACGGGCGGCACTCGACATTGATTTTTTGAATGGCTTGATCGCGCTGCCCTTTCATCGCCAAGTCGACCACGGCCAAGGCCACCGGCTCGTACTGGGCCTCCACTTTGGCAATCTCTGCGACCAAGGCGCGCCCGCGTGCGGTCTCATCCGCATCCTGCATCCGCGCGCTCAGGGCGGCCAGCTTGGCACCCACTTGCTTGTTCGCGGCCACCACGAGGGTGAACTCTTGTTGCTTGTCAGACTCGTTGGCCGCATTGACCAGGTTTCTGGCATGCACCGCGCGCTTGAAGACCGCGGCTTGCAGCTCTTCTGCGAGGGTGGAGCGGGCATTGACCCCCTGCACGAAGCTGGACATGTCGGCATGCATCGCATCCGTCGAGCGGTAGCCCATCCACGACACCAGCATCAAAAAGCCGATCATCAGTCCAAAGGCCAGACTGAGTTGGGCGCGGATCGTGAG
>JAIXVK010000188.1 GCA_027483085.1 Comamonadaceae bacterium
AGCACGGTATCGCCCACTGCGTGCCCGTAGGTGTCATTGACATTCTTAAAGTGGTCAATGTCGATCAACATCACAAAAGACGCCGGGCCGGTCTCAGACTGGCGCTCCATGCGCCGCTCGATACCGGGCATTGCGTGCCGGTTCATCGCGCCAGTGAGGGAGTCGGTGAACACCGTGGTTTTGAGCGTTTTGACTTCGGCAGAGGAACTAAGCACCGAAGAAAACAAGTTGCCCAAGGCTTTAAACAGGCCCACGCCCATTTGGTCAAAGTAGTCGGGCGTGCCCGTGTAGACCACAAAAATCCCGACCTCTTTGCCGTCTGGGGACGACAGCGGGACAGCGAGTGAATTCGCAATGCCGTATACCGTCGCTGCCTCCCGCCAAGGCGGGAAAGGGGAGTCCGGGGTGATGCTGAATGACTTGATCTGCTGCCCCGTGAGCACGGAGAAGGCGGGGCCATTCTCGGTTAACGGGTCTCGCAGCACTTTGAGGTTTTTGGCGTATCCGTGGGCCGCACCCGCATAGACCTGAGGGAAGACCAGCAATGAATCCGGGTGGCCAAACCAAGTCCACGCCAACAAAATATGCTGGCTGGACTTGCACAGGGTGTCGCAAAAAGCGGCCACAACCGACAACTCACCGCCGAACTGAATTAGATCCGCTGCGCTGGAAATGATGGTTTCCGCAATCGCGGAGCGTTCTGCCGATACGTCTAAGGTCCGGTTCATGGAAAAACCCTGCTTGCAGTTGTCTCGTTTTAGCCCACCTTACAGCATTTTTTGAATCAACGCACCTTTAAAGAGCACCGGGCCGGTTGGGCCGCCTTCACCCGGGACGCCACCTTTGGGCTCCAGGCTGATGGCCAGGGTGGGCACGTCGCGCACATCGTTCTCGCCGGCAGTCAAGCGCAGTAATTTTTCTCCGCCCAACACACCCAGCGATTTCGGGCCGCTGCCGGGCGGCAAGGCCCAGAGTTGCAGAGACTTGTCGCCCGCTTCCTGGAAGCCGCCGACCCGTTGCAGGGTCAATTTTTTGCTTTTCGGGTCAAAGGTCACCAGCATCGAAGCAGCTGCCTGGTTGTCCGCGAGGACCGCTACGTATTCGATCTGCGGAGTCGCTTGCAGCTGGGTTTGCAGTTTGGCAATCTCGCTGCCCATGTCTTGGCGCAGGTTGACGCCAACTGCAATGGCCGCCACCGTGGCAAACGCGCTGGCCGCGCTGATGCCACGCCAGACGGTAAGACTGCGCAGCCAGCCTGTGAACAGCCCCGGCTTGTCGTTGGCTTCGGCAGTTGCCGCCGCGGTGCGACGGGCATAGAGCTGGGCTTGCTCGCGGTCAGCCTTGACGAGGTTGTCAATGCGCGTCCAGACCGCGGCGTCGGGTTGCACGCTGGGTTGCAATTCGTTGATGCTGGCAAAGCGGCTTTGCCAGATCAGGGCAGCAGCGCGCACCGGCGCTTGTTCGCGGGCCATGGCCTCAAAGCGGCGGCGTGCACCGCCACGCAAGGTGCCCAAGGCGTAGCTGGAGGCCAGTCGCTCCAGCAGTTCAGGGTGTTGATGAATTTTCATGGGGTGCCTTCAGGCAAAACGGGCCATGCACGCGCGGAGCTGGTCGAGCCCGCGGCGTATCCATGTTTTAACGGTTCCCAGCGGCAACTGCAGCTGGGTGGCAAGCTCGGAGTGGCTCATGTCGCGGATGTAGGCGAGGTTGACCACTTCCCGTTGCTTGTTTTCAAGGCGACTCAGGCACTGATTCAATGCCCACGCCTGCTCGCTGGCGAGTGCGGTGTCCATGGGGGTGGGGCCTTCACCGTCGAGGGTGTCGGCCAGCACATCGTCAATTTCCTGGGTGAGGTGAGAGCGCTCCGCAGCACGCCGGCGCAAAAAGTCCAGCGCACGGCTGCGGACGATCAGCCCCATCCAGGCCATGGGCGGGCTCAGGGTGGCTGAATACCCGGGGGCAGATTTCCAGATATTCAAAAAAGCCTCCTGCAGCACGTCTTCGGCGAATTCGCGCTGGGTGACCACGCGCAGTGCCAAGCCGTAGAGCTTGCCGGCGCATTCGTCATACAGGGCCTTAAGGGCTTGGGCGTCCTGCTGGGCGATGCGTTCCAGCAGACCGATGAGCATGGTGTCGTGGTTGTCAGCATTCATTCCTCCATTGTCAGCTAGAACTCGTTGCGGTTTGTGGCACCCATGCGGATGAGCACCTGTAAACAGTACGCACTAACCCTGAACCCGGATTCACGAAAGTTTTTTTAAAAAAGTTGAATCCGATCCATCAGGCCGGTGCGTATTCGACTCGAGAGCTAGAAATTCTGGTCTCACTGGATTGCACAACCATCAACCGAAAGGAATCCGACATGACTTCCATCATTCAAACTGTGAACGCGACTTCTATTGCATCCCGCCGTGGTTTCCTGGGCCGCACCGGCACCCTGTCCGCAGTAGCGGTGGCTATGTTGGCTGGCAAAGAATCTATGGCTCAAGGTATGGGCGGCGACACCTCCAAGGACGTGAGCATCCTGAACGTGGCGCTGGGTCTGGAGCACGAAGCCATCAACGCCTATCAACTCGGCGCTGGCAGCGGCTTGCTGCAAAAGCCGGTGTTGGACGTGGCTGTGCGCTTCCAAGCGGACCACAAAGCCCACCGTGACGCACTGATGGCCACCATCCAAAAGCTGGGTGGCACACCGGTGATGGAAAAGAAGCTCGACGAATACGCCAAAGCCCTGAAGGCCGACACCCTGCGCAACCAAGGCGACGTGCTCGACCTGGCAGCCCGCTTGGAGCTGGGCGCGATCAACGCGTACCTGGGCGTGATCCCCGCGTTTGGCAAC
>JAIXVK010000103.1 GCA_027483085.1 Comamonadaceae bacterium
AAGGCGCAGGCTGAGCTCGCAGAGTCGCCCGAGGCAGCAGCGCGACGACTGGGCGGGTTGCTAGCGGGCGGCGGCTGGAAGGTCAAGCTGCAGTCCCGCGAAACTACGCGGGGCACTGGTTGGATGCTGGCTGCTAAAACAGGTGCCAGCAATAAGCTGGGCTACATCGCTGCGCACAGCGCCATCGTGCTAGTGTGCTTGGGAGGGCTGCTGGATGGTGATTTGGTGGTGCGCGCCCAAATGCTGTTTGCCGATAAAACCCCCTTCAAGGGCGGCGGAATGATTGCCGATGTGCCCGCTCAGCACCGGCTTAGTGAACGCAATCCGACGTTCCGCGGCAACGTGATGGTGTCCGAAGGCACTCAGTCCAGCACCGCGATTTTGAATCAGTCGGATGGCATTCTTTTGCAGGAGCTGCCGTTTGCCATTGAGCTCAAGAAGTTTATTGTGGAGTACTACTCCACGGGCATGCCCAAGCTATTTGCCAGTGATATCGTGATTCACGACAAAGCCACGGGAGAGCAGACTCCGGCCCGGGTGGAAGTGAATCACCCTGCCAGTTTCAAAGGGATTGAAATTTATCAATCCAGTTTTGATGATGGTGGCTCGACACTCAAGTTCAAAGGGGAGTCACTGCGCACCGCTGCGAAACCATTCGACGTGGACGGCGTAGTTGGCGGTAGCAGCGTTATTCAGGGCGACTCGTCTTCTGGTGCAGAGGCGCTGACCGTTGAGTTCACCGGTTTACGTGTCATCAATGTGGAGAATTTGACAGCCGATGCAGTTGGCAAGACTGATGTGCGCGGGGTGGATTTGCGCACCTCCATCAATGCCCAACTCGGAGCTGCCAATAAGTTGAAGGATGGCAAGACACTGCGCAACATCGGACCGAGCTACAGCTACAAACTCCGCGATAAGGCCGGCCAAGCCAGAGAGTTCAACAACTACATGTTGCCGGTAGATCTGGGTGATGGGCAGTCGGTGTTTTTGTTGGGCATGCGGGAAAGTCCTGCTGAGTCTTTCCGTTATTTGAGAGTGCCTGCTGACGCAGAGGGCAGTCTGGATGGGTTTTTGCGGGTGAGTCGTGCACTCGCGGACCCCGCGATGCGCCAAGAAGCTGTGCGGCGTTACGCCAGCAAAGCGGTTGATAAGCAGCGAGATGATTTGATGGGGCAGTTGGCCGGGTCTGCGACTCGCGCTTTGACACTGTTTGCTGGTGCGAGTGGATCTGTGGCGGGTCTGCAAGCGATTTCCGACTTCATCGAGTCCAACGTGCCCGAAGCTGAGCGCAATAAAGCGGGTGAAGTGCTGGTTCGTATTTTGAATGGCGTTCTTTACGAGCTGGTGCAGATGACCCGTGAGGCCGCGAAGCTGAAGCCATTGCCAGCTGATGCAGAGACTCAACAATTCATGACGCAGTCGGTCTTGGCGCTGAGTGATTTGCCGCTTTATCCCGCCCCGTTTTTGTTGAATTTGACAGACTTCACGCAAGTGCAGGCCAGCGTTTTCCAGGTGGCTCGTGCTCCCGGAAAAACCGTGGTGTACCTCGGTTGTGCCCTGCTGATTCTGGGGATTTTCGCCATGTTGTATGTTCGAGAGCGTCGCTTGTGGATTTGGCTGGAGCCGCTAGATGGCAGATCAGATATCTCTGCGGCAACGATGGCTCTCTCTACCAACCGGAAAACGATGGACGGCGATAAAGAGTTCGAACATTTGAAGCATCGACTGCTAGCCCTTGAGGAACAAGAAAAATGAGTGCTCTACCTGCCGAATCCGCGGTGATATCTGCCAAAAACATCACCCTGGAGCTGAATGACAGCTATTTCCGCCGGACTTGGTGGGAATGGGTTTTTGCCGCTCTCGTGATAGCGGGTGGCGTTTTTGCCTTTGCGCGTTATCACTCCGCGATGGATGTCTATGAAAAGGGCATCCTTTTGGGCGCAGTGCCTGCCGCGATTTGGTTGGGCTGGTTATGGGCGCCTTTGCAGCGTCTGATGTTGCTGGTGGCGGTGTTGTCGCTAACGGGCATTGCGGCTTACCAAGGCGATCTGGGTCGTGCTGAAACAGTGTTCGGGCTCAAGTATTTCTTATCCAGCCAGTCCGCGATTTTGTGGATGAGCATGCTGTTCTTTATGGCGACTGCTTTCTATTGGGTGGCTGTTTTCGCCAAGGGCCGTGCAGAGGGCTTGGAGCTTATCGCCTCGCGTTTGGTGTGGGTGGCCGTCACCATGGCGCTGACCGGAACGATGGTGCGCTGGTTTGAAAGCTACCTGCTGGGCGCAGATGTCGGGCACATCCCGGTCAGTAATCTGTATGAAGTGTTCATCATGTTTTGTTGGATGACGGCGCTTTTCTACCTGTATTTTGAAGCGCAATACAAGACCAGATCGTTGGGTGCTTTTGTCATGTTGATCGTGAGCGCCGCAGTGGGTTTCTTGCTCTGGTACACCGTGGCACGGCAAGCGCAGGAAATTCAACCTTTGGTGCCGGCACTCAAAAGCTGGTGGATGAAGCTCCATGTACCCGCCAACTTCATCGGCTATGGCACTTTTGCTTTGGCCGCGATGGTGGCCTTTGCCTATTTGATCAAGCAGCAGGCCACCGAGACCAAGTGGTACCGTTTGGCGCCTCTCTGGCTGCTGGGTATTGTTTTGTGCTTCGAACCGATTGTGTTTCGCAAGTCGTCCGCCTCTGGCCTTAACGATTATTGGGCTGTCTATTTCGGCGTTTCGGCTTTGATCGTGGCTGGGATCCTTTTGGGGCGTCGCGCCATTGCTGAGAAGCTGCCCTCTTTCGAAGTTCTGGATGATGTGATGTACAAGTCCATTGCGGTGGGATTTGCATTTTTCACGATCGCGACAGTGTTGGGCGCGCTGTGGGCTGCGGAAGCGTGGGGTGGTTATTGGAGCTGGGATCCTAAGGAAACCTGGGCTTTGATCGTCTGGCTCAACTATGCAGCTTGGCTGCACATGCGTCTGATGAAAGGCCTGCGCGGCACGGTCGCCGCATGGTGGGCTTTGGCAGGCTTGGCGATCACCACTTTTGCCTTTATCGGCGTGAATATGTTTTTGAGCGGACTCCATAGCTACGGAACCCTGTAAGAAAACCCAAGCTCGACCGACCAAATCGGAAACAAGGAACACACTTATGCACTATCACTCCAAGTCCAGCGGTTTCCAGCATCCGGCGTCGAGCGAGATAACGCCGCAAGTGGTGTATCAAAACCGACGTAAGCTATTGCAAACCGTCGCGACGGGAGTGGCTGGTGCTGGCTTGGCAACCTGGGCTTCTAGGAATGCCATGGCGCAAGGTTCCGGCTGGGGTAGTCGCCCCGGCAAGTTGGCCGCCTTGACCACAAAAACCACGTCTGTCGATGGTGCCGTTACTGCGGAAAAAGTAACGCCCTACAAAGACGCCAGCACGTACAACAATTTTTACGAGTTCGGGACCGATAAAGCGGACCCGGCAGTGAATGCCCACACGCTCAAGACTACGCCGTGGACAGTGGAAGTGGAAGGGCTCATCAAAAAGCCGGGCAAATATACGCTGGAAGACTTGCTGAAATTGAGTCCACTGGAAGAGCGCGTGTACAGGCTCCGCTGTGTGGAGGGGTGGTCGATGGTGATTCCGTGGGTTGGCTACTCCTTGTCGGAGCTCATCAAGCGAGTCGAGCCCCAGGGGAGTGCCAAGTATGTCGAATTCATCACCTTGGCAGATCCGAAGACGATGCCGTATGTTGGATCACGCGTCTTGGATTGGCCCTACGTGGAGGGCCTCCGGTTGGACGAGGCTCAGCATCCCTTGACCTTGTTAACTTTTGGCATGTATGGCGAGGTTTTGCCTAACCAAAGCGGTGCGCCTGTGAGATTGGTTGTTCCATGGAAATATGGATTCAAGAGTGGCAAGAGCATTGTGAAAATCCGCTTTACAGAAAAGCCACCAGCGACAGCATGGAACAAAGCCGCCGCGAACGAGTACGGGTTTTATTCAAATGTGAATCCGAATGTGGACCATCCTCGCTGGAGTCAGGCTACGGAGCGCCGTATTGGTGAAGATGGCTTGTTTGCCAAGAAGCGCAAGACACTGATGTTCAACGGTTATGAGGCACAAGTGGGCCAGCTCTACGCAGGGATGGATTTGAAGAAGTTTTTCTAAGTGCCCAGCCGACGCTCATGAACAAGTGGCTGTTACATCGACTGGCCAAGCCGTGCCTGTTGATTGTGTTGTGTCTTCCGCTAATTTATTTGGTGTTCTCCGCCTTTACGGATCGCTTGGGGGCTAATCCTGCAGAGGCTCTGATACGGTCAACTGGCGATTGGACACTCCGCTTGCTGTGCTTGACATTGGTCATCAGCCCTTTGCGGGAGGTCAGCAAGTGGTCTGGCTTGGCACGGTTCCGCCGCATGGTAGGGGTGTCCACCTTTTTTTACGGATTGCTGCATCTGCTCTCATACAGCTGGCTCGATATGGGCTTGGATGTGCCGGACATAGCCGCGGACATTGTGAAGCGCCCCTTCATTCTGGTGGGTTTTACTGCGATGTTGCTCCTGAGCGCGCTCGCTGCCACCTCCTTCAATGCCGTGATCAAGGCTATGGGGGCCAAGCGGTGGCAAATGCTCCACCGTTCTGTGTACGTGATTGCCATGCTCGCTATCTTGCATTTCTTCTGGATGCGCGCAGGAAAAAACGATTTCATCGAGGTTGGCGTTTACGCCGCCATCCTCGGAATTCTGTTGGGCTGGAGAGTCCGCAGGTATCTGCGGAAATAAGCCCTAGAGAAGCTTTTCGCCTCGAATCTGATCAGCAAACTCATCGC
>JAIXVK010000189.1 GCA_027483085.1 Comamonadaceae bacterium
ATGGGAGCTGTTAAGCGCCCGCATCCAGTAACTTTTTAACGACCCACCACCGAGGACCGGCGCCCTGGCGCCGCCATGCCATGGCGCAGTATTTCGAGCTTCACCCCGACAACCCGCAGCCCCGCCTGCTCAAACAAGCGATCGCGCTGCTGGAAAAAGGCGGCATTCTGGCCGTCCCCACCGACTCCAGCTACGCGCTGGTCTGCCACCTGGATGACAAAGTGGCTGCCGACAAGCTGCGTAGCATCCGTGGCGTGGACGACAAGCACCACCTCACCCTCCTGTGCCGTGACCTGAGCGAACTGGCCAACTACGCGCGGGTCGATAACAAACAGTACCGCCTGCTCAAGGCCGCCACGCCCGGGGCCTATACCTTCATTCTGGAAGCCAGCAAGGAAGTGCCGCGCCGGGTGAGCCACCCCTCGCGCAAGACCATCGGCTTGCGGGTGCCTGAACATCATGTACTCCAGGAGCTGCTAGCGCTCTACGGATCTGCGCTTCTAGCTACTACTTTGATAGCAAAAGGCGAGACTGAGCCGCTCAACGACGCCCACGACATCCGCGAGCGCTACGAGCACCAGATTGCCGGTGTACTCGACTCCGGCGCATGCGCCCAGGAGCCGACCACGGTGGTGGACCTCACCGGCGATGAACCCGAGCTGATCCGCCAAGGCGGCGGAGACCCTGCCCTGCTCGGGCTCTAAGCCTCGCGGCGTATCCTTTTTTATTCCCAACCGAGACCTTGCGCCTGTGGACTTTGCCAACCTGATTCAAACCATCGCGATTTACGCACTACCGGTGCTGTTCGCCATCACGGTGCACGAAGCCGCCCACGGCTATGCCGCACGGTACTTTGGCGACAACACGGCGGCCATGCTGGGCCGCATCACCCTGAATCCGGCCAAGCACATCGATCCGATCGGCACCATCTTGATGCCGCTGATGCTCTATGTCGCCACCTCTGGCGCATTTCTGTTTGGTTACGCCAAGCCGGTGCCGGTGCGCTTTGGCAATCTGCGCAACCCCAAGCGCGACATGGTGTGGGTGGCCTTGGCCGGTCCGGGCGCCAATCTGGCCATGGCGCTGGCCTGGGGTGCCGGCTTGTACCTGCTGTCAGGCGCGGGGGTGACCGAACCCTTTTTCCTCAAAATGTGCCAAGGCGGCGTGCTGGTGAATGTGGTGATGTTTGCCTTCAACCTGTTCCCTCTGCCGCCGCTGGATGGCGGGCGCATTCTGGTCGGCTTGCTGCCGATACGCCAGGCGATGGCTGTGTCCCGCGTGGAGCCTTGGGGGTTTTTTATTGTGATGGCGCTGGTGATTGCCGGCGTCCTCAGCACCGTGTGGATGCAGCCGGTCATGGGTTTGACCTTTGACCTGATCGACCTGCTCCTCACACCTTTTTCCTGGCTGGCGCGCTAAGCTGCAGGCCGCACTTGTTTTGTCTGATTGATTTGCATCCATGAGCACTGTTCGCTTCCTTACCGGCATTACCACCTCCGGCACACCGCATTTGGGCAACTATGTCGGGTCGATCCGCCCCGCCGTCCGCGCCAGCAAAACGCCTGGGGTGGAAAGCTTCTACTTTCTGGCCGACTACCACGCCCTGATCAAGACCGAAGATCCTGCGCGCATCCAGCGCTCCACGCTGGAGATTGCCGCGAGCTGGTTGGCAGCAGGCTTGGACCCGTCGCATGTGACCTTCTACCGCCAGTCGGACATCCCCGAGATCCCCGAGTTGTGCTGGTTTTTGACCTGCGTGACCGGCAAAGGCGTGCTCAACCGCGCCCATGCCTACAAGGCCTCTGTCGACAAAAACACCGCGGCTGGCACGGACCCGGATGCCGATGTGACCGCCGGCCTGTTCATGTACCCGGTGCTCATGGGCGCCGATATTTTGATGTTCAACGCCCACAAAGTGCCGGTAGGGCGCGACCAGATCCAGCACATTGAAATGGCGCGCGACATGGCCGCCAGCTTCAACCACCGCTACGGCGAGCATTTCGTGCCGCCTGAGGCCGAGATCGAAGCTTCTGTGGCCACCCTGCCCGGCCTGGATGGCCGCAAGATGAGCAAGAGCTACGACAACACGATTCCCCTGTTCAGCAGCAGCGAGCAATTGAAGAAGTTAATTGCCGGCATCAAAACCGACTCGCGTGCGCCCGGCGAGCCCAAGGACACCGAAGGCTCCGCGCTCTTCCAGATCTACCAGGCTTTTGCCACTGAGGAAGAAACCGCAGCACTGCGCCAAGCCTATGCCGATGGCATTGCATGGGGCGATGCGAAAAACATCTTGTTTGAGCGGATTGACCAGGAAATCGCCCCGATGCGCGCCGCCTATGAAGATTACATGGCCCACCCCGAAAAGGTAGAGGCGCTGCTGTTGGCCGGTGCCGACAAAGCACGCGCCATTGCCACGCCCTTCATCACCCGCTTGCGCAGCGCGGTAGGCCTGCGCCGCTTGAGTGCCAGCACCCAGCCCCAAGCAGCCAAGGCAGACAAGGTGGCGCTCGCCAGTTTCAAGCAATACCGCGAAAAAGACGGCCAGTTTTACTTCAAGCTCGCAGCCGCTGATGGCGAAGTGCTGCTGCAAAGCAAGGCGTTTGACTCTGGCAAGGTGGCAGGCCAAACCATTGCACAGTTGCAGCGCGACGGTGCTGCCGCTCTGGCAGCACTCACCGAAGTGCTCGAACCCATGGACACTGCGGCCCACACTGCCGCAAGCGCGGCACTGGTCGCGCTGGCCGAAGCGGCAGCGCTGGCCGCCCAGGAAAAAGCCGCCAAGGCCTGATGGAACTCGCCTACGGCGCCAGCACCCTCACTTGCAGCAAGCGGCGGGGCTCGGTACTGCCTTTGCTACTGAAAGTGCCTTGCCGTGCGGGCGCGTTCCCCGTGGCGGCAATCGTGACCCACTGCCCGAGCGGGGTGGTGACTGTAGTGCTGAGTTGCTGGCGGGTCTGGCTGGGCATGTCGGGGTTATGGCGCACGGCCATGTCCGCCTGCTGTAGCTCGATCTCTACCGTGGCGTCTTGATTGCCGCCCGCCCAGCGCGGGGACACGGTAATGCTCTGGCCCACCTCAAACCACTGTACCGACTG
>JAIXVK010000250.1 GCA_027483085.1 Comamonadaceae bacterium
CGGTCCATTCAATGTGCATGGTCTCGTGGGCAGCGGCTCCCTAGACAGTAAACACCAGGCTCGGAATGAACTGAATGAGCGAGCCGGTGCGCAAATCGAACGAAGGGCAAAAGCGCTTCTGGTACAGCGTGCCAGCCGTGATGGCCAGCAAGGCCACGGCCACCGGGAATAGCAGCGTCCACAGCGTAGCCAGCCCCGCGCCTGCGGCCACCTTGTGCGCCACCACCAGCGCCACACCCGCAAAGCCAGCTGCGAGGCCGGCCCACTGCGTGGCACGCACTTTTTCTCGCAACAACCAGCCGGCACCCAGTGCGGTGAGCAAGGGCTGCAGCCCCACCACAATGGCCGCCACACCGGCAGGCAGCCCATGGCCGATGGCGATGAACACGCCACCCAGGTACACCGCATGCACCAGCACGCCGGTCACGGCAATGTGCGCACACTCGCGCAATGTGGACGGCCAAGGTGCCCACGTGTGCCACACCACCAGGCCCATCAGCACAAGCACTGCGGCGTAGCGCACGGTCAGAAAAGTGAGTGGCTCCACATACGGCAAACCGAACTTGGCCCCAATGAAACCGGTGCTCCACAACGCCACAAACAAGAGCGGATACAGGGCGGCCAAAGGGGAAGCAGAAGCGGTGGAGCGCGAAGTCATGCACCGATCTTAAAGACCTGCACCACACGCTCTGATGGCCATGCTTGCCCCGCATAAGCAAACAACAAAGTATTCGTTGGGTTTCGCACATCGCTTGCGCAGAATGGCCCCTCGCAAGTTTTGAAGGTGAGTCCATGTCTACTGTGTTGATTGTTCCCGGATGGCGTGATTCCGGCCCCGGCCATTGGCAAACGCTGTGGGCCGAACAACTGCCGGGCGCGGTGCGGGTGCACCAGGACGACTGGATCACCCCCACACGTTCGGCATGGATAGCGTCCATCACCCGCCATATTCTGGAGATCGATGGCCCCGTGGTGATTGCCGCGCACAGCCTTGGCTGCATCGCCACCAGCCACTTGCCGCCGGAAGCGGCGGAGCGCATCGTGGGCGCACTGCTGGTAGCCCCGGCCGACCCCGAGCGGCGAGGCATTCTGGCGGACTTTGCCCCCGTGCCCTACCAGCCCCTGCCCTACCGCAGCATTGTGGTGGCCAGCACCAACGACCCGTTTTGCCCGGTGCGCACCGCAGGTGCCTATGCGCGGGCGTGGAAGAGTGAGTTTGTGCGCCTGCCCGACGCCGGCCACATCAACGTAGAGGCCGGCTTCGGCCCCTGGCCGCTGGGCAGTGCGCTGCTGCAGAGCTTGCTACTGGTCGAGACTAGTGCCTGAAAGGCTTCAGGAAAGAGGACTCTGAACCCTGGGCATACCCCATCACCAGCAACTCTTTGGCGCGGGATGCGGCCACGTAAAACAGGTTGCGCTCGTCCTGGGTCGTGTTGTCAAAGGTCTTCTTATTGCAGTCCGGGATGAACACGATCCGGAACTCCAAGCCCTTGGCATCCTCAATGGTGGAGAGCCGGAGCTGGCGGTGTGCTGCACTGGGCTTTCTGAGCGTGTGGTCAAACATGTTCATGGCGCCCAGAAAGGCGTCAATCGACGTGTATTGGTTGGCAACCTTGCCCAGGCTGTCCAGTGCATAGCGCACCTCTTCAAAGTCCGCCTCAGACACATAGATCTTCTGGCCGATGCGGTTGAAATCCAGCGCGTCCATGAAGTCTGTGATTTTCGAAGCGTCATTGCTCGCCGCAATTTCCAGGGCCGCGTGGATGGAGTGCTGGGTCTCTGGATCGGCGGCGCCCAGCAAATCCGGGAACACAAACTGCCTGAAGTTGTCTTCCGTGGCCGAATGGATGACCGCATCTGTGGCGTCTTGCGCGTCAAGCACCGAGAGGTTGGCGCCCATGAATTCCCAAACGGCTTGCTTGGCCTCTAAGAGCGCGGGCGCATTGAATTTGCTCTGGTGGTCAACAGCAATCGCCAAGAGCATCCGCACAAATGCAATCTCCGGGCGCTGAAGGAAAGGCCGGAAGCCCATGGTCTGGTAGGTCATTCCTTTCAACAGCAATTCATGCTCAATGCCGACCGAGGCGCCCGGATGCCGCAGCAACACCGCAAAGTCGTCGCCCAGGGTGTTGGGGTCGACCTTGTGCTGCTGGATAAGCTGCGTGATCAGGTCTGCATTGGCCTTCGGACCATCGGCCAGCCGCAGGATGGCATTCGAGGTGTGGCCCGGATCGGTGTTGTATTCCTTATGGGCGAACACCCCCAAGGGACGGGCGATGGCTGGGCCGAATCGCCGCGTTACCGTCAGCGGGAATGCGGCCACCTCGCCCAACTCGCGGCTGAGGTCGGGCCCCAGGAAATACGAGTCCGCCCCGTTCTTGGCATGAATGACCTGATCCCTGTCACCCACGCCCAGGAACGTGGCCCCCGGGTTGTGTTCCAGCAAGGCGCGGATGACGGTGAAGATCGCCCAGCCACAGTCGTGCATTTCATCGAGCACGATGGCTTCGATGCCCAGGCTGAGGGGGTGCCTGTCCCACGACCACGGTGCGTTCTCTGACAACAACCACCGCGCCATGTCGTAGGTTGCGTCCCCCGGATACCGGAATGTGACCCGCTCGCCCTCCGGGTTGGCGAAGCCGGTTCTGTCCCGTTCGTACTGGAGAAAAACAGCAAGCGGGGTGTAGTCCATGCCCAGCTCGGCAGCCACCGCAGGGGTGCACCTGAAATCTTCGCCGTAGCGGGGGACGGCCAAGGTGCCTTTGAGCACCGCAAACTCCTCTAGCAGGTGCTCCACCGACAGCGCACCAGTACCCTGAATTGAAAAGTCGTTGGCAAACCTCTCTTGCGATGCCTCACGGGCACGCAGGACTGCCTGCAGCACATAGGGCCGGACCTGTACTGCCCGCTCAAAGGTTTTCACCGGGTGTGCCCGCACGCCATCCTGAACCTCGGCTTCCACCCGTTTGAGACGGGTGGCACACAAGGCATCCACCGTTCCCACACGCACCTTGGACGCCACCGCGTCGGGCATGCCGATACGGTAAAACGCCTCTGTAAACGCTCGCACCCCTGGGGTGCTGTAGGCCAATGCCACG
>JAIXVK010000172.1 GCA_027483085.1 Comamonadaceae bacterium
CCGTTGTATTCGACCAAGTCGCCCGCCTTGAAAGTGGGTGTATTGCTCGGCAGGTAGGGCGCGCCGCTATAGCGCGGGCGTCGGTAGCCCGGCATGCGACGGCCGACTTCATCAAACTCCTGGCCCCAGGTTTCCAGAGCTTTGCCCATGGCGGTTTGCATTTCCGGCGCGGTGAATGGCTTGCGCAGCTGAAACATGGCACCGAGCGTCGCCGCACGACTGCCGAGTGCGCTGCTGAGCTCCATACTCGTCAAGGCCCAACGCAGGCCGGGCAGGCGCGCCCGCAAGGTCTCCACTAGCTGAAGGCCGGTAGTCGCCTCGCGACTGAAGCAGTCGGTGAGCAGAAAGTGGGGCAAGGTGTCATTGGCTAGCGTCAATGCGGACTCTGCGGAGGCTGCGGTATGGATCCAATTGGCTTCAAACCCATAACCCACGATCATTTTTCTGGCGAAAGTGTGGAGGGCGGGGCTGCTGTCAGCAACCAAAAAGCGTACGGCGGACATACAGTCGGGGGGTAAAAAAGTGCAGCGGCCTTGATTTTATGTGGCGCTGCACCATTTCTCTGGAACATCGCTGTTTCTTTCTTACCCTATCGCCCAACGCACCCATTCGCTATGACTCCCACCACCCTCAAAATCGACTTCGTATCCGATGTGTCTTGCCCCTGGTGCGCCATCGGGCTGCAATCCCTGGAAGCCGCCCTGCAGCGCCTTGATGGCGAAGTGGCGGTGCAAATGCACTTCCAACCTTTTGAGCTCAACCCGAACATGGTGCCCGAAGGCGAAGACATCACCGAACACTTGAGCAAAAAGTACGGTTCTACCCCCGAGCAAGCCGCCGCCGCGCGCGAGAACATCCGCGTTCGTGGCGAGGCACTGGGGTTCACCTTCAACATGGACAAGCGCGCCCGCATCTACAACACCTTTGATGCCCACCGCCTGCTGCACTGGGCCGAAGACACCGGTTTGCAAACCGCCCTGAAAAAAGCACTGTTCAAGGCCTATTTCACCGATGGCAAAGACCCGAGTCAGCACACGGTGCTGGTCGAAGCCGCGGAGTCGGTTGGCCTGTCCGGTGAGGAGACCCGCGCTATTCTGGCGGGAGACGACTACGCAGACCTGGTGCGCGAGCAGAAGCAGTTTTATCTCAGCGCGGGCATCAACTCGGTGCCGGCCGTGGTCATCAATGACAAACATTTGATCTCGGGTGGCCAGCCGCCCGAAGTGTTTGAGCAAGCCCTTCGCCAGATCGCAGCCGGCTGATCTGCGCGCTATGGGCAGCCACTCATTCACCGCCGATCGCCGTCGCCTGCTGGCCCTTGCAGGTGCGAGTGCTGCCGGCCTTTGGTTGCCAGGCAGCGCCCGGAGCCAATGGCGTGCCGGCGGTGACCCTTTTGCGCTCGGAATCGCCAGCGGGTCGCCCCGCCACGACGGCGTCGTGCTCTGGACCCGGTTGGCAGCGGACCCTGCCCAGGCCGGCGGTGCGCGGGAACCTGTAGCGGTGCGCTGGGAGCTTGCCCATGACGAAGGCTTTAAGCGCATGGTGCAGAGCGGTACCGCAATGGCATTGCCCGAGTTGGGGCATGCGGTGCACGTGGAGCTCCAGGGGCTGGAGCCGGATCGCTGGTACTTTTACCGGTTTCAGGTGGGGCAGGCCAGCAGCGCTGTCGGGCACACCCGCACCTTCCCGGCACCGGGGGCTGTGGCCTCCCGGCTGCGGCTGGGTTACGCCTCGTGCCAGCATTGGGAACATGGCTTTTACAGCGCCTACCGCCATATGCGCGCGGAGTCGCTCGATGCGGTGGTGTTTTTGGGCGATTACATCTACGAATACGGGGGCAGCAGCAAAGCGGTGCGCAAGGTGCCGAGCGCCGCCACGGTGACGCTGGACGATTACCGCGCCCGCTATGCCCTGTACAAAAGCGATCCGGACCTGCAAGCCATGCATGCGGCTTGTCCGTGGATATTCACCTGGGACGATCATGAGGTGCAAAACGACTACGCGGGCCTGAACCAAGGCACCCACGGGCCGGACGGTGTCGATTTCGCGGCCCGCCGTGCCGCCGCCTACCAGGCGTATTACGAGCACATGCCCTTGCGGGCCAGTACGCTGCAAAAAGCCTTGCAGGGCGTGATGCAGCCGGGCAGCGAGCTGCGGCTCTATGACCGTGTTGCCTTCGGCAATCTGGCCGTGCTGCACACGCTGGATGACCGCCAATACCGGGACCGGCAGGCCTGCACCAAGGCGGGCGCTCCGGGCTCCAGCACCGTGAACCCGGCGCAATGCTCCTCGTGGAGTGACCCGTCCCGCAGCTTGCTGGGCGCAGTGCAAGAGCGCTGGCTAGACCAGTCTTTAAAAGCGGGCGGAGCCACTTGGAGCGTATTGGCCCAGCAAACCGTATTCGGGCAGCGCGATTTTCGCCCCGGTGAGGGGCAGGTACTCAGCAACGACGGCTGGGATGGCTATGCGCCTGCCCGCAGCCGGCTCACCCAAGCACTTCAAAAACACCGCGTCAGCAACCCGGTGTTTCTGGGGGGCGATGTGCATGCCAATTGGGTCGGGCACGTCAAGGCGGACTACAGCCGCCCTGACAGTGCAGTGGTGGGGGTCGAATTTTGCGGCACCAGCATCACCTCGCGCGGGGGCAGCAATGACGGAACTGCCACGGTGCTCGCCGAGAACCCGCACTTTGTGTTCACCGACCGAGAGCGGCGGGGTTACGGGGTCGCCGAATTCACGCCCCGGCAGTTAGAGGTGAGTTTGCTGGTGGTGGATGACGTGACCCGCACGGACAGCGGCATCAGCACCCTGGCTCGCTTTGCGGTGGAACAGGGGCAACCCAAGCTTCACAACGCTTAGGCAACCTCAAGCCTTGCCACCAAGGCAGTGGTCAGTTTGCCAGCACTTCCAGCAGGCGATCCAGCCCACCCTCATTGATGGCCACCTGGGCTTGCGCACGCACCGCGGGCTTGGCGTGGTAGGCCACGGAGAGGCCAGCTGCTCCCATCATTGGCAGGTCGTTGGCACCATCGCCCATGGCAATGCACTGCTCGGGGCGAATGTTCATCAGGGACGCCACCTCGAGCAGCGTGCGGCGCTTCTCGGCGCCGTCGCAAATCTCGCCCCAGCTTTGCTGGATCAAGCCACCCGTTAAGGCGCCGCCCTCGATTTCCAGCGCGTTGGAGCGCATGAAGTCGATAGCCAGCAGCGCACACACGTGTTCCGCAAAGTAGGTGAATCCGCCGCTGACCAGTAGCACTTTCAAGCCTGCCTTCTGGCAGGCCGCGACCAAGGCAGCCGCGCCCGGGTTCAGGCGGAGGCGCTGGGTTTTGACGCCTTCCAGATCGGCCACTGTCACGCCTTGCAGCAAGGCCAGTCGGCGGCGCAGGCTGTCTTTGAAGTCGGTGATTTCGCCGCGCATGGCAGCTTCGGTGATGGCGGCCACCTCGGCTTTGCGGCCCACGGCATCGGCGATTTCGTCGATGCATTCGATGTTGATCAGGGTCGAATCCATGTCAAACGCGATGAGCTTGTAGTCGCTCAAGCGCAGTTTGGCAGGCAGGTTTTGAACGACGAGGCTGGGAGTAGGTTCGGTGCTGGACATGGTTTTTGCTATCAATAGAGGAGCTTCTGGCGCAATATAGTCGGGCGCTAAAGGCTGATTTGGTCTTTAAGCGGCTGCCGTTTCCACCTTGGGCTGACCCAGGGCGCGCAGGATGTCGCGCACCATCTGGGCCCGATCTTTGACTTCGGGCAGCTCGCGCTCAATACGCAGCTTTTCGTTGCCGGCCAGCTTGATGTGCTTATTTTTCTGGATCAGCTCGATGATCTTGATCATCTCGATCGGCGGGTTTTTCTTGAAAGTGATGTTGATCACACCCGGTGCCGCATCGACCTTGAGCACGCCGTAGGGCTTGGCAATCACCCGCAGGCGGTGCACATCGATCAAGGTTTGCGCTTGCGCGGGCAGTTTGCCGAAACGGTCCACAATTTCTTCCAGCAACGCATCCACCTGGTCGGTGTTTTTGGCGGTTGCCAGCTTTTTGTAGAACGACAGGCGCAAGTGCACATCGCCGCAGTAGTCGTCGGGCAGCAGGGCAGGGGCGTGCAAGTTGATGTCGGTCGTGACATTGAGCGGGCTCAGCAGGTCCGGCTCCTGGCCGTTTTTGAGGCAGCGCACCGCCTCGGACAGCATCTCGTTGTAGAGCTGAAAACCCACTTCCAGCATGTTGCCGCTCTGGTTTTCTCCCAGCACTTCGCCGGCGCCGCGAATCTCGAGGTCGTGCATCGCCAGATAAAAGCCGCTGCCCAACTCTTCCATCTGCTGGATGGCGTCCAGGCGCTGTTGGGCGTGTTTGGTCAGGCCTTCCAGGTCGGGCACCATCAAATAGGCATAGGCTTGGTGGTGGCTGCGCCCGACGCGGCCGCGCAATTGGTGCAGCTGGGCCAGGCCGAACTTGTCGGCGCGGCTCATCACAATCGTGTTGGCACTCGGCACGTCAATACCGGTTTCAATAATGGTGGAGCACAGCAGCAGGTTGAAGCGCTGGGCCACAAAGTCGCGCATCACCGCCTCCAGTTGGCGCTCGGGCATCTGGCCGTGGGCCACGGCGATGCGGGCCTCGGGCAGCAGCTCCTCGAGCTTCTGGCGGCGGTTCTCGATGGTTTCCACCTCGTTGTGCAGGAAGTAGACCTGCCCGCCGCGCTTGAGTTCGCGCAGCACCGCCTCGCGGATCACGCCATTGCCCTCGGTGCGCACAAAGGTCTTGATGGCCAAACGCCGCTGGGGGGCGGTGGCAATCACGCTCAAATCGCGCAGGCCTTCGAGCGCCATGCCCAAGGTGCGCGGAATCGGGGTGGCCGTCAGGGTGAGCACGTCGACCTCGGCGCGCAGCGCCTTCATTTGCTCTTTGTGGCGCACGCCGAAACGGTGCTCTTCGTCGATGATCAAGAG
>JAIXVK010000351.1 GCA_027483085.1 Comamonadaceae bacterium
GCCAACTCAGGGAGCGCGCTCATGACTGAAACACCTTGGGCGTGCTGGCGCGGTGAAAGCCGTTGAAAGGCTTGATGGCATCGCGGGCCTGCGCCTTTTCGTCCGCCACGCGCATGGGCCAGCCCATGCGCACCTGGGGCCGCGCGCCGTCGATGCGCAGCGTGGTACCGCTGATAAACGCCGCTGCAGGGCTCAGCAAAAACACAATGCCGGCGGAGGTTTCAGCCTCGGTGCCAAAGCGGCCCAAGGGCACGGTCTTGGCCATTTCGCGCAACATGGGGCCCATTTCAGGCGGATAGTGGTCCATGCCGCTGGAGGCGATGTAGCCTGGCGCCACGGCGTTCACCCGCACCCCACGGCCTGCCCACTCGGTAGCTGCAGTCTCGGTAAAGCTCACCATGCCGGCGCGCGCGGCACCGCTGTGGCCCATGCCGGGCATGGAGCCCCACATGTCGGCCACGATGTTGACGATGGCGCCGCCATGCTTGCTCATGCTTTGGCTGAAGCATTCCCGTGCCATCAAGAAGCCGCCGGTCAGGTTGGTGTTGATGACCGCCTCCCAGCCCTTGGCACTGATGGCTTCCAGCGGCGTCATGTACTGGCCGCCGGCGTTGTTCACCAGGCCGTCAATGCGGCCGTGCTGCGCCACGATGGCCGCCACGCAGGCCTTCACGGCGTCTTCATTGCGGATGTCGCACACATGCTGGCTGACTTGGCCACCGTCCTCGGCGATCTCGGCGGCCGCGCTCTCCAGCTTTTCGGGCTTGCGGCCGATGAGCGCCACGGTGGCGCCCAAGGCTGCCAGTTCATGGGCTGTGCAGCGGCCAATGCCGGAGCCGCCACCGGTAATCACCACCACTTTGCCGGCGAACAAGCCGGGCGCGAAGACAGAACCGTAATGCATCACACCTCCTGAATGAACATGGCGACGGCGTGTTCGCCGAGCGCTTCTACCGTGGCCCCTTTGGCGGGGTCGAACCATTGCACCGACCAGTTGAGCGCGCCCAGAATGAGCAGGCGCGCCACCCCCACCGGCGCCTTGAGCTGGCCGCTGTCTTGCAGGGCTTGCAGCACCGGCATCCACAGGGCCTCGTAGTCGGCAATCAGTTTGTGCAGCACCTTGCGCTGCGGGCGCTGCAAGGAGCGCCACTCGTACAGCATGACCGGCACAAAATCATTGCCGGGCCCGAGCAGCACCTCAAAGTGCGCATGGACCAGGCGGCGTAGTTTGTTGGCCGGGCTCAGTGCCGCATAGGCCGCGTCACCCAGCACACGCTGCTGGTTGGCCAGCGCCGAATGCATGCCCGCCTCCATGACGGCGAACAAGAGCGCGTCTTTGCTTTTGAAGTGGTAGAACGGCGAGCCGCTTTGCATGCCGGCCGCGTTAGCGATGTCGCGGGTAGTGGTAGCGGCGAACCCTTGACGGCGGAAGAGCTGGGCTGCGGCCTTGAGCAACTCATGGCGGCGGTTGCCGTCATCACGTTCGTCTTCGGTTTTGCGGGGACGGCCACGCGGGCGTTTGGCCTCGGGTGGCGCGGTATCTTCAGCAGGCGCGGCAGGCAGGGTCTCGGTAGGGGTCATGCGTCGACCATACCAGTCCCATCTATTTCCAGCAAGCGCTTGCTTGGCAAAAATACTCAGGGAAAACGCGAGTGTCTTGGCGCTTTGTAGCTGAGGTGCAATGGCAGCACCCCACCTTCAGATTGCTATTATTTTAGGAGCTACTCGCGCATACAGAACGAGCGCTAGCAGCCCAAAACACTTGAAAAATCAGACCTTACTGAAGTCTGGCTTGCGTTTCTCCATAAACGCGGTGAACGCCTCTTTGGCAGAAGGCTCACCCAACATGCGACCGAAGCTGACGGCTTCTTCGTCGATGCGGGCCAGCACTTGCTCCATCTGCCCTTTCTTGAGCAGCCGCTTGGTTTCGATCAGCGAGGCGATGGGCTTGGCGGCCAGCTTGCGGGCTTGGGCCTGGGCCACCGCGTTGGCTTCTGTAGGCGGTACTACGCGGTTGGCCAGACCGACTTCCAGCGCAGCTTCGGCCATGAAGGGTTCACCCATGAGCAGGGCTTCGGCGGCGCGGTGGTAACCCATCATCTGGGGCACCAGCAGGCTGGACGCCGCTTCGGGGCACAGGCCCAGGTTCACGAAGGGCATGGAGAAAGCTGCGTTGTCACCGGCGTAGACCAGGTCGCAATGGAACAGCATCGTGGTGCCGATGCCCACTGCCGGGCCGCACACCGCTGCAATGATGGGCTTAGGGAAGGCCGCCAAGGCCCGCAGGAAGCGGAACACGGGCGCATCTTGTGTTTTTGGGGGGGCACCCAGAAAGTCGCCGATGTCGTTACCGGCGCTGAACACGGTGGCGTCGCCCTGGAACACCACCACACGCACCGCAGCGTCGTCACGCGCCGCGTCCAGCGCGTCGGCGCAGGTGGCGTACATGGACTGGGTGAAGGAGTTCTTTTTTTCGACCCGGTTCAGGGTGATGGTGGTGATGCCGGCGTCGGTGTGGATCAGGATGTCTTGCATAGTCGCTCGCTCAAAAAGGGATGGGTGATTGGATCACTGTTTGTAATAGACGATCTGGTGCGTGGTCACCAGCAGCACACCGGCTTCGTTCCAGAGCTGGCTGCTCTGATCAAAAAAGCCGTTGCGAAAGGCTTGCGCCTGCGCTTGCCCCAGCAGATAGCCAGTACCGGTGGCAGCCAACTGCTCGGCGCTGGCATGAAAGTACACCGTCAGCGACACCGTGCCCACAGGCACATGGGTAGCCCGACGGATAAACACACGGGGAAAAAAGATGTCTGAAATGCAGGCCAGCGACGCAAAGTCCAGGGGGCGTGGCGGATTGTCACGCACCCAGATTTGGCTCAGGCTGCTGTGGCCGGTGCCATCCCACACGGCGGGCAGTTGGCCGGTCACCGGCAGCTGCTCATAGCGTTTCACGAACTCCATGGGCGCCATGACTTGTGGCGGGGCTACTTCGGCGGGGGTTGGGCACAGGGGCATGGGCTCTTCGTCCACACCCCAGGTCTCACGTCGCACGGCGGTCACCGCCGTGCCGGTCATGACAATCGCATCCCCCTGCTGGATCTCGATGGTCCAGTGCTGGGTCGACCGGTTGGTGCGCGCTGCGCGCGCCATGACGGTAAAGGGGCCGTCGGCCAGCGCCGCGCAAAAATTCACCGTCAGCGACACCGGGTCGCCCAAACGCTCGGGGTGCTGTAACACCCCGTTCAAGGCCTGTGCTGCGGTGATGCCGCCAAACGGCCCCACCATATTGGCGTAAGCCGGGTGGGTGTGGCCTGTCCAGCTGCCATCCGGCTGCGCCTGCAGCGCAATGGCTTCATCAAAAACGTGGGTACTCATTCAAGC
>JAIXVK010000238.1 GCA_027483085.1 Comamonadaceae bacterium
GCCAACTTGGGCGTGCTCTTGAGCAAGCCTTCGAGCATCGCGTCCAGGTCTGATTGCACCTCGACGGCCTCCACTGGAGTTTGAGAGTCTTTTTGCCCCTTAGCGCCCGTGGATTCTGCGCGAGCAGCTACTTTTTTAGGAGCATTCATGATTTAACCTTTGCTTTAATGGTTTGCAGCATGGCCGCAGCCGCTGCTTGTTCTCCGGCGCGGCGGGATCCGCCGATACCGCGTTCCGACAGGCGCAGCTCAGGGACTTCGCACTCCACGTCAAAACTTTGTTTGTGTGCGGCACCGGTGGTGCCCACCACGGTGTAGACCGGCACCTTCATTTTGCGACCCTGGAGCCACTCCTGCAACTCGGTCTTGGCATCCTTGCCGATAGCCTGCATGTGCGGATTGATTTCTACCGCCTCAAACAAGCGGTGTACCAGTGCCTGCGCGGTGTTAAACCCGGCATCCAGATACACCGCGCCAATGATGGCTTCGAGCGCATCCGCCAAGATAGACGCCCGCTTGGGGCCGCCGGAGCGCATCTCGCCCTCACCGAGCTTGAGCACGTCAGGGAGCCCGAGTTTCAGGGCCAACTCATGCAGGGTTTCCTGGCGGACGAGATTGGCACGTACCCGCGACAGATCGCCCTCAGGCAAACTGCCCAAGCGGGTGTAGAGCAAATCGGAGATCGCTAACCCTAGTACCGAGTCGCCCAGAAACTCCAAGCGCTCGTAGTGGTCAGCAGAGAAGCTGCGATGGGTTAGGGCCCTCGACAGCAATGAAATATTCGAGAACTGGTGCTGCAGTCGCTGCTGCAGCGCGGTCAAACCATCTGTCACTTATTTGGATCGTCCTGCGTATTTAAGGGTGAGGTAGGCCGGGCCGGCCAAATGGATTTCGCGCTCGTACGCGAAACCGACTACCACTTTGTCGCCTACCTTGGTGACTTCGAGGTCCTTGCCGGTGATGGACTTGATGGTGTCCACTTCGGCCTGCTTGTCGAACAGCGCACGCACTTCCACGACCGACTGCCCTGTGGATGCACGCTGCACCGCCTTTTCAACCGCGAAATACTCGATCACGGTCGGGAAGGCTTGCGCGGCGACTACACCCGTCATCGCGAGCACGGCGCCCACAAACAAGAGGCCAATAAAAGAAATTCCGCGCTGTTGAGCTTTGCTGGGCATAGTGAATTTTCCGGACGCTGGTTGGTGAAACACTCAGTGGAATGCACCAATCCGCTTCAGATTGGTAAAGTTCATCCACACAAAAAACGCTTTGCCGACGATATTCTTATCCGGCACGAAACCCCAGTAACGGGAGTCCAGCGAGTTATCGCGATTGTCACCCATCATGAAGTACTGACCTTCGGGGACCGTGCAGGTGACGCCTTCGACGGTGTAGCTGCAGTTCTCCATGCCATCAAACTTCTCGATGCCGGCAATAAAGGCCGGGCGGCGAGCGTCATTCAACAAACGATGCGGCTGCTCGCCTAAGGTCTCTTCAAATTGCTTGAAGTATTGGCTTGCGTCTTCATCCAGGAAATCCGGCAATGCGTTGGTCTCCACCGGCTTGCCATTGATCGTGAGGCGCTTGTTCAAGTAGGCCACGGTATCCCCGGGCACACCCACGACACGCTTGATGTAATCGAGGCTCGGCTTGGGCGGGTAGCGAAACACCATCACGTCACCGCGCTGGGGTTTGTTGCCTTCCGTGATCTTGAGGTTGATGACCGGCAAGCGGACGCCGTAGGTGAATTTATTCACCAGGATCAAGTCACCGACCAACAGCGTCGGAATCATGGAACCCGAAGGTATTTTGAAAGGCTCAAACAAAAATGAGCGCAACAAAAACACAACGATGATGACGGGAAACAAACCCGCGGTCCAATCCAGCCACCAAGGTTGCATCAGCAACTTGACTTTGGCCTCCTGGATATCGCCGTCGACCTGGGTGATCCCCATTTGGGCCAAGCCTTCGCGGCGCTTGGCGTCTTGTGCTTCCAGTGCAGCTACTGCACGCTGGCGCTGGGGCAGAAAGTAAAAGCGCTCAGCCAACCAATACACACCGGTTACTACGCTGGCCAGGAACAGCAGCAGCGCAAAGTTGCCATCGACCAAACCGAAATACCAAGAGGCTCCATAGGCAACAAACGCGCCCAATACCGCTGCTGTGAATGCTTGCATTAATCTTCCACTTGGAGAATGGCGAGGAAGGCTTCTTGCGGCACCTCCACAGAGCCGATTTGTTTCATACGCTTTTTACCGGCTTTTTGCTTTTCCAGCAGCTTCCGTTTACGGGAAATGTCGCCGCCGTAGCACTTGGCCAACACGTTTTTGCGCAGCGCTTTGATTGTCTCACGCGCAATAATGTTGGCGCCGATGGCCGCTTGGATCGCCACGTCGTACATTTGGCGGGAAATAATTTCGCGCATTTTGGCGACCACAGCGCGGCCCCTGTACTGGCTTTGGGCACGGTGCAGCATGATGGATAACGCATCCACCTTCTCAGAGTTCAACAAAATGTCTACCTTGACGACATCAGCCGCACGGTATTCCTTGAACTCGTAGTCCATGGACGCATAACCCCGGCTCACGCTCTTGAGCTTGTCAAAGAAGTCGAGCACGATTTCGGCCAGTGGCATCTCATAGGTCAGCACAACTTGGCGCCCCTTGTAAGCCATGTTCATTTGCACGCCGCGCTTTTGGTTGGCCAGTGTCATCACCACACCCACATATTCCTGCGGCATGTAGAGATGCATGGTGACGATGGGCTCGCGAATTTCGGCGGTCTTGCCAATCTCAGGCATCTTTGACGGGTTCTCCACCATCACCACTTCGCCGTCGTTCTTGACCACTTGGTAGATCACACTGGGGGCTGTCGTAATCAAGTCCTGATCGAACTCGCGCTCCAAGCGCTCCTGAACAATTTCCATGTGCAGCAGACCCAAAAATCCGCAGCGGAAACCGAAGCCAAGGGCCTGGGAAACTTCTGGCTCATAGTGCAAGGATGCGTCGTTGAGCTTCAGTTTCTCGAGCGCGTCGCGCAGGGAGTCGTACTCACTGGCCTCAGTGGGGTACAAGCCCGCAAAGACTTGGGGCTGAATTTCCTTGAAGCCAGGCAGAGCCTCAGTCGCCGTGGCGGAAGCGCCACCTGTGCCGGGCTTGATCAGCGTCACCGTGTCGCCCACTTTGGCGGCCTGCAATTCTTTGATACCGGCAATGATGTAACCCACCTCACCCGCCTCGAGCGACTGGCGCGGCTGATTCGCTGGAGTGAACACACCCAGGTTATCCGCGTTGTAGGTGGCACCCGATGCCATCATCTTGATACGCTCGCCCTTGGCCAGACGACCATCCACCACGCGCACCAGCATGACGACACCCACGTAGGGGTCAAACCAGCTGTCGATGATCATGGCGCGCAATGGGCCATCGGGATTGCCGCGTGGCGAGGGGATCTTGGCGACGATGGATTCCAAGATGTCGTCGATGCCCAATCCCGTCTTGGCCGAGCAGACAATCGCGTCGGTCGCGTCGATACCAATCACGTCTTCGATTTCGCTGCGCGCGTTGTCAGGGTCGGCATTGGGCAGGTCAATCTTGTTGAGTACCGGCAACACTTCCACATTGAGGTCCAGCGCGGTGTAGCAATTGGCCACCGTCTGAGCCTCGACGCCTTGGGAGGCATCGACCACCAGCAATGCACCTTCGCACGCCGACAGCGATCGCGACACTTCATAAGAGAAGTCCACGTGACCGGGCGTGTCAATCAAATTGAGGTTGTAGACCTGACCGTCTTTGGCCTTGTACTGCAGCGCTGCGGTCTGCGCCTTGATGGTTATCCCACGCTCTTTCTCGATGTCCATCGAGTCCAGAACCTGTGCCTCCATCTCGCGCGCTTCCAGTCCGCCGCAACGCTGAATCAAGCGATCGGCCAGCGTGGATTTGCCGTGGTCAATGTGGGCAATGATGGAAAAATTTCGGATGTGATTCATCAACGACGCGCTTCAAGTAATTGAATTAAAAGGATCAGCCATGAAAAAAGGGCGCGTCATGGTGAGACGCGCCCCGAACCAACAATCTTTTGGCAACTGCGATAGTTGGACGTTCATTGTAGGCAAAAAGTCCAAAAAGCACAGCCGAAAAATCCGGATCGGGGGTCGTTGCTACACGGCAACAGCACAAATATTCACAAGTTATCCACAGATTGTGTTTGACGCCGCTGAACAACTTGTGGGAGAGCTGTGGAAGGCCTGTGGGGCAATCTATCGATTCCCACATGATGGATTATCGCAAGTTCCATATACCTGCTTTGATCCGTCGACCGCCCGTATTCTAACCACCGCTTTAAAAAAGCCTATGGATTTAGACCTCCGCCCCGATCAAAGCTAGGCGCCAAAAGCCATGTGTCAGGCCTTTTTATGCTCCAAACAACCCCATAGCCCGCTGTGCTTTAGGGTTGCTTGACCTATCGACCAGCCCGGATCACGGCGAACTGCGTCCAATCACCGCGCCGGAACAACACATTCAAAGCTTTGGTTTTGTCGTGTTTGCCCAGCACCGCCTCGAATTCCTTCACGGTTAACACTTCGACGTTGGCTACTTGCAAAATCACATCCCCCTCACGCAAGCCGGCGCGAGCCGCCGCTTCCGTGGCCGCCTCTATGCGCACGCCTCCACGGACACCCGCTTCTTTTTTCTGGGCGTCTGTGAGTGCGGTCACTGCCAAGCCATAGACCTGTGTGGCAATAGATGCCGCCGGACGCTCCTCTTTCGCGGGGGCTTTTGCAACGGGTTTGTCCGCTTCAATTTCAGCGATCACCACTTGCAGTTCTTTGCTGCCACCGCGGCGGAATACGGTCAGAGTGCTTTTGGTTCCGGGCTTGGTGCCACCCACAATGCGCGGCAAGTCACTGGATTTTTCGATGGCCTTTCCGTCAAAGCGGGTGATGATGTCGCCCGCCTCCACGCCAGCTTTTTCAGCCGGGGATCCAGACTCTACGCCGCGAACCAACGCACCGGTGGGTTTGCCCAAGCCAATAGATTCCGCAACCTCTTTGCTCACCTGATCGATCTGCACACCGATGCGCCCGCGAGATACCCTGCCCGACGCACGCAATTGGTCACTCACCCGGACCGCTTCGTCCATCGGGATAGAAAAAGAAATTCCCATAAAACCGCCGGAGCGTGAATAGATCTGGCTATTGATCCCGACCACCTCGCCGCGCATATTGATCAAAGGACCACCAGAATTGCCGGGGTTAATGGCCACGTCGGTTTGTATAAAGGGCAAGAAATCACCGGTGTCACGCTGTTTGGCGCTCACGATACCGGCGGTGACGGTGTTTTCCAGTCCGAAAGGAGATCCGATTGCCATGACCCATTCGCCCACCCGAAGGCGGTTCACATCACCCACCTTCACTGCTGGTAAACCGGTCGCGTCAATTTTGACCACCGCCACATCGGAGCGTTTGTCCGCCCCCAGAATCTTGGCTTTGAATTCCCGCTTGTCGGTGAGCGTCACAATGACTTCGTCTGCCCCGTCCACCACGTGCGCATTGGTCATGATCACGCCATCGCTGGTCAAGATGAAACCTGAACCGACCCCACGTGGCTGTTCCTCTTCCTGTTGCTGTGGGCGGTTTTGGCGAGGATTTTGTTTCGGCATGTTGGGAATCGGCAAGCCGAAACGACGGAAGAACTCCAACATTTCCTCTTCATTCGGTCCGCCCTGTTGTGCGCGAGCGCTGACTTTTTCCAAGGTACGGATATTCACGACCGAAGGGCCCACCTGATCCACGAGGTCGGTGAAATCCGGCAATCCGCGGACTTGCGCGTGGGCCGCCGACAAAGGCAAAAACGATGCGGCACATGCACCCAACATGACCGCTAGGCCCCAACGCCGGATTGAAAAGATGTGATGTGTCATGTGGAACGTTTCCTGAAAAAACTGATGAGACAGAGATAGGGTCTTATTTTTTACGTTCAAGCGCTTGAGTGAACACGGCCAAGGTACCAGCGGGCACCTCGCCTACAGCAGTGATCCACCAATTGCCGAGCTTGCGTGTTTGCGTCCGGGTAGCGCCGCCCAAATCTGCCGCGCCAACTTGTACGTGGCGGCTAGGATCAAATCGCTCAACAAACAGAGACACGGTCGCCAAACCGTCGGAAAACATCCATTGCATGGAGGTATCTGTTTTGCCGGACGCACCTGCCAACAAGGCCACCGGGCGTATGTAACAACCGCCGGGCTTGAATCCGGGTACGCCCCCATTCATGGCCCATCCTTGGGCTGCGGCACTCGTTTTCTCCGTGGTGCGCCGCTCGATGCGATAACCCTCTGTTTGCCCCATCATTTGATTGAGCTTGGCAGAGCTCACTTGGGCATCCATGTTGAGCTCCGAGAATGCGGACTGCTCCAGTGTTTTTCCGTCGACATCCAGTGTTTGCAGCTGGATCACCAGACCGGTTTTCTTCTCACTCCACACCCGGTATCCGTAACGGAGGCCATCTTTGGCCTGAATGTGAACTACGTCTGCATCCACTCCGGCCAAGCGCTCCGATGCCATCGTCTTGAGAGAGTAGAACTCATCAAGATCTGCCCCCTTGGACTTCAACAACCCCGGAAACAAGCTGGTCGCCTCACGCGTCTCGGCAATCCC
>JAIXVK010000034.1 GCA_027483085.1 Comamonadaceae bacterium
ACCGCGCCAGCGACAACAGGGCCAGGAACACCATCCACATCACGACGGTGCGCCATACCAGGCCGACCACCGCGCGCAGGTGGGCAGGCTCCGGCGTCAGGCCTTCGGTGATGCCCTCCTCCCCCAAGCGCACATTGACAGCTCCAGCCGTTGCGGCAAGGACCACTACGTCGTTGTCCAAGGGGTGTGCGGCGGCGTGGCGGCGCCAACTGTCGACCGCATCTTCAAAGCTGCCAACAAAGGCAAAACTCAGTGCGGTCACGCGTGCGGGCAGCCAGTCCACCAATTCCCAGCAACGCAAGGCTTGGGCGCGAACGGCGTCACTCACCGGCGGCAGTTCCGGCCGGGGCGCTCTTTTGGCAAACAAGGCCAGATACTCGCTCACCCGGTAAAACACCGCACCCGCGGGGCCCAGACCCAAAGCCGCCAGTATCGAATACCAGACGAACACGCCGAAAACATGGCGGTGCGCGCTCAATACCGAGTGTTCGATGACGTGGCGCACGATTTCACTGCGAGGCAGCTCACTGGCGTCAATGCGTTTCCATTGCGCCAACGCAGCGCGTGCTGCCTCTTCGTCGCCGGCCAACAGGGCATCCCGGATTTGGGTGAAATGGTGGCTGAATTGCCGGAAACCCAGGGTCGCATACAACACCAGCACATTCCAAACGGCAGCGGCCGCCCAACCCCACTGCCACACCAAGGCCCAGTGAACCGCCAAGACGATGAGCGTAGGCCCGGCTGCCGCCAAAATCCAAGCCAGCCACGCATGTTTGGAGGCACCGGCATCGAAGTTCTTGATCACCCAGCGCACCCAATTGCGCACTGCGTTGTGCACCGGGTTTACTTGGGGTAAGGGCTTCGCTTGCTCCAGCAAGAGTGCCAACAATATGGAGATAAAACTCATGGAGCAATCATACCCAGCGCGAAGCGGTTTCAAGCACGGAGGAAGCGGTAGAGGTTGCGCAACATGCCCGCTGTTGCCCCCCAGATAAACCACTCTGCTTGTGAGTCTCGGAATGGCATCGAAAACCATTCGCGGGTGGCACCATCCCACTCCACCTGATGACGACGGTGGTTGGCCGGATCCATCAGGAATGCCAAGGGCACCTCGAACACATGCGCCACCTCGTCAGGATTCGCGCAAAGTCGAGCCTCCGGTGAAATCAGAGCGATGACCGGGGTCACGATAAAGGCACTGCCCGTGGTGTAGTGCGGCAGGGTGCCCAGCACTTCAGCAAACTGGGGTTCCAACCCGACTTCTTCATGCGCCTCGCGCAAAGCGGTAGCAATCGCATCCGCGTCGGAGGCATCCGCCTTGCCGCCGGGAAATGCAATTTGCCCGGAATGACTCGACAAATGTGCCGTGCGCTGCGTCAACAACACAGTGGGCTCTGCCCTCATCATCACCGGAATCAGTACCGATGCATGCGATGGAACCCGCTCTGAAAACTGATGTTCAGCGCGCAGCTCTGGAGACCACTCGGGCTGACGCTGAAAACGCTGGCGCAGCGCTTGCGGTGTCAGCGCCGCTGCTTCTACCGCTTGCAGGTGACTGTCAACACCCACCACAGGCACCATCTGCGGATCAAATGATGGCAATGTTTTGGCTTTTAAACTCATACAACGCAGGCAAGAAAAAAGCCGCCACAGCTTGTCACCGGGGCGGCTCTCATGAAGACGGACGGCAGATTACGCTGCTGTCTTCTTCGCTGGCAGTTTTTCCTTGATACGTGCAGACTTGCCGCTACGGTCACGGAGGTAGTACAGCTTGGCACGGCGCACGTCACCGCGGCGCTTGACTTCGATGCTGGCGATCAGAGGGGAGTAGGTTTGGAACGTACGTTCCACGCCTTCGCCGCTGGAGATCTTGCGCACGATGAAGCCGCTGTTCAGGCCACGGTTACGCTTGGCGATAACCACGCCTTCGTAAGCCTGCACGCGCTTGCGTGTACCTTCAACCACGTTCACGCTCACGATGACGGTGTCACCAGGGGCGAATTCGGGGATTGTTTTTCCGAGACGGGCGATTTCTTCCTGCTCGAGCGCTTGAATGATGTTGCTCATGGTTTCCTTCGTGATCTTGCTCGCGCCGGCACCGGAATTGGTGCCAATATCAAAGCCTGAGGGCTCGCTATCTGGCCGGGCAGAGGATCGGTTAGCCCGCTATTATAGCAAGTTCAGTTTTTGGCCTGCAAAAGCCGCTCATCGGCCTTGGTAATCAGACCCTTGCTGCGGGCTTGTTCCAGAATGTCGGGCCTGTGATCCGCTGTAAGCTCCAGCCGCTGCTGACGGCGCCACGCTTCAATACGGGCATGATGCCCTGATAGCAACACGTCTGGCACTGGGGCATCTGACCATACCTCAGGACGTGTGTAATGTGGACAATCCAGCAGGCCGTCCAGAGCAGAGTTAAAACTGTCTTGGTGATGACTTTGGGCGTCCGTGAGCACACCGGGCTGCAAACGTGCCACCGCATCCAGCAAAGCCATGGCAGCAATCTCGCCACCGGACAATATGAAGTCTCCCAAACTGATTTGCTGGTCGACATAGCGGTCAATAAAGCGCTGGTCTATGCCTTCGTAGCGCCCGCACAAAAGAATAGCGCCCGAACTCTGCGACCACGCCTCCACACCCTCGTGCTTCAGAGGGGTGCCAATCGGAGAAAACAGCACCACAGGCGCCTGATCCGAGCGCTGTGCCTGGATATGCAAGAGCGTGGCCTCCAAGGGCTCCGCCATCATGACCATGCCCGGACCGCCACCAAAAGGCCTGTCATCTACGCGGCGGTAATTGCCTTGCGCGAAATCCCGGGGGTTGTGCAAGCACACCTCGACGAGGCCGCTTTCATAAGCCCGGCGGGTAATACCCGCCGTCAACAGCGGGGCGAACAGCTCGGGAAAAAGAGTGATGACATCGAAGCGCACGTCGGGCGCCTCAATAGTCCAGTTGCCAGTCCACGCGAATGGTCTTGGTCGGCAGACTCACATCGTCGACATAAGCTGACACAAAGGGGATCATGCGTTCAACGGGTTTACCGTCTTGAACCGACTCAATGACCAGCACCGTTTGTGGCCCCGTGGACAACAACTCTTTGACCGTGCCCAAGCTCTCTTGCTCGCGGTTGATGACCTCCAGGCCCATCAAATCGACCCAGTAAAACTCATCGATAGCGGCGGCAGGAAATGCGGCACGGGAAATAAAGATGCGCGAACCTTTCAGGGCTTCGGCATCGGTGCGGTCGCCAATGCCCTGGACGCAAGCGACCACGGAATCAGAGTGCACTTTGGATTCTTTGACCGCGATGCTTGCAGCACCAGTAAAAGGCTGCGGCCCTTTTTCAGTCGGCAATAAAAACCATTGGCGGGCGGCGAACAACGCCTCAGGGTTTGCGCTGTAGGGCAATACCTTGAACCAGCCTTTGATACCCCACGCATCTGCGATCCGCCCGACTTCAATAGCGTCTGCCGGCAGGCTAGCGGCTTCGAGTCCAGGGAGCATAGTCATGAGAGGTATCTACCGGTGCTCCGCTTCACAGCGGCGCACCGGTGTGATCATTAAGCGGCTTTTTTAGCAGCTTGGCTGATCAAACGCTCCACGGTAGGAGAAGCTTGTGCGCCGACGCCTTGCCAGTAGGTCAAGCGGTCTTGCGCAATACGAATGCTTTCTTCGTTTGCCTTGGCGATAGGGTTGTAGAACCCGATGCGCTCGATGAAGCGGCCGTCGCGGCGGCTACGCTTGTCAGCAATCACAATATTGAAAAACGGGCGAGCTTTTGCACCACCACGAGCGAGTCGAATGACGACCATGATTTATCCTTTGGGTAGCTGAGAGAATTCAGCCTTGAACTCAGAGCTTGAGACACGCAACTGACCACCCGGCCAGTGACACTCTGAATAGCCCTCCATTATAACGTTTTCCAACTCATGACCAAAATCCGCCCCAGCACTGAAGCCGATATCTCC
>JAIXVK010000454.1 GCA_027483085.1 Comamonadaceae bacterium
AACTCGGCAAATCAGTTTTTCGCAGGGCAGGTACTGATGCCCAGTACGGCATAGGCGGGGCACCAGCCGATGAAACCGGTGAGCACCGGCAGGACGCCGATCCACCCCCAAGGGCCAATGATGTCGGTGGCGGCCAGCCCGATCAGCACGGCGCCCACCCAAATGCGGAGAAGCCGATCCCCGTTGCCGGTGTTGGTACGCATGCTGCACTCCAGAAGTTGTGGAAGTCTTCATTGGAGCGGCGGGCTCAGTAAGCGTCGGTGCTATGGAGCACACAGAGAGGCGTTTAGTTTTTCATGGAGCAGGTGCTGAACCCAAAGATGGCATACGGCGGGCACCATCCCATCAGGCCGGTTGCCAGGGGTACAGCGCCCAGCCAACCCCACCAGCCGACAGTGCCGGTAGCCGCCAAGCCGATGAGCACAGTGCCTGCGCCGATGCGGATGATGCGGTCAATGCCGCCGACATTTGCTTTCATGGAATCACTCCTTGGTTGTGTTGAAGTGATTGGACGCTCCGGTGCCAAGGAAGTATGTGACTTAAGTCACTCAGCCTCTATTGAGGGGCGCGCTCAGCCCCCGCCGGCCAGTGCACGCAAGGCCTGGCTGTTGAGGATATGGATGTGCTCCCGTCCTAGCCTGAGCCAACCCTCTCGCTCAAAGCGGCGCAGTAGGCGTGTCACCATCTCGCGCACTGTGCCCAGCTCGTCGGCCAGAGTCTGGTGCGAAAGGTGCAAATCCGGGCCGCGTCCCAGCAGGGCATTGGCCAGCCGCTGGTCCAGCTTTTGGAAGGCCACTGCATCGATCAGGCTGGTTAAATCGGCCATGCGCTCGGCAAACAGGCCCAGGACGAAGTTACGGAAGGCTGGTGTGTCTAGCCAAAGGTTAAAAGTGGCGGGACTGACCATGACCAGTTCACTCTCTTTGGTGCTCACGCCATGTGCGCCGAGTGCTTGGCTGCGAAACAGAGCCGCACTGCTGACCAGACACAACTCGCCGGGCACTACGCGGTACAGCTCCAAGTGACGTCCGTCATTTGCACGTCGTGCGACCCGCACTTCGCCGCGCAGGACCAGCGGGAAACCCTGGCAGGGCTGACCCTCGGAGAACAATTCGGTGTGGTCCGGTACCGTCATGCTGTGTCCCTCCGGCCCCAGCGCTGCTAGCGTGGGAGACACATGGGCTAGCGCGGGGTACAGGTTGAGGATGGCGGTGGACATGGATTGTGGTGTTTTATTGCTCTAGCGCCCGTGGAGTTTTCGCGAGATGCTATGAATTTGATAGTGATTAATTGTCGCCCGCCAAGTCATCAAGGATGGGGCACTGGGGCCGGTCGTCGCCATGACAGCAGCGCAGCAGGGTAGAGAGGGTGCGCTGCATGGCTTGCATGGCGGCGATGCGCTCGCTCAGTTCGTCCATGTGCTTCTGGGCGATCTTCTTGACGTTGGCACTGGCGCGGCGCTTGTTTTGCCACAGGCCCACTAGTTCCCCGATTTCGGCCATGGAGAAGCCCAGGTCGCGGCAGCGCTTGATGAAACGCAGGGTGTGCACATCGGCCGGGCTGTAGAGCCGGTAGCCGCTGTCGGTGCGCGTGACGGTGCCCAGTAGACCCAGCGACTCGTAATGTCGCAGCATCTTGGCAGATACACCGCTTAGCCGGGCAGCCTCGCCGATGTTGACGGGCTGACCGGACAGCGTCGCTGACTTAGTCTTTGACGGCATAGCCCTCTTCGGCAATCGCCTTGGCAAGAATGTCGCGGGCTTGGGTGGATTCGACTTCCACCAAGTTGGCGCTGCGGTCGATTTTTACTTGGGCTTGGGGGTCCGCGTCCTGGATGGCGCGGGTGACAGCCTTCTCGCAATGGCCACAGGTCATGCCGGTGACGGTAAAGGTTTGGTTCATGGGGACTCCTGAAAGGTAGATAAAAGCATTGTGAACCTTGCCATGGTGGGAGTGTCAAGCGGGTCGTAACAACAAAATGGCGAATAGGCCCAAGGCGACAACACCCGCCACGACAAGCGCCAACCCACCCAATCGGCGCGCGAGCCCACACCACCAAGAAATGGGCGGTGGCGACTCCCGGAGTTCGGCCGCCCACAGGGCGACGAATGCGGCGATCCAGCAGTAGTAGCCGGGCAGCGAGAGCAAACCGTTCAGTGGCAACCAGGGCGCCGTGCGGTGATACCAACTGCTGGCAACGCACACGTTGGCCATCAAGGCCAGCGGCAGCACCCAAGCGGGTGTGCGCGTCCCTGACCTTGGGCGCAGTACTCGGCGCAACGCGGACACCATCAGCAGGTTCGTGCCCAGGCTCACCAGCGCGACAGCCGATCCGGGAAGCAAGGGCAGTGCGACCGGCAGCCATGCGATGGAAGCCAGCAATAAATGAAACCCTGTCGCGGTAGATCCGTCTGCGACATAGATGCCGGGTAGCACCAGACTCAGCAGCCATAAGGCAAGTGCCAGTGCCCGAAGTGCGTGAGGTGAGAAGTAGGCTTGAGGCATAGAGGTTGGCCGGAGCTGAACCAGGCCTAGGCCGAACTACTTTCCTCCGCGAATGGCTTGGACCAACTGACCTAACTGATCTACACCATCAAACGTGGTTGGAAGCTTGTCATCGTTGGAAACTAGCCCCGAGAAAATTATGTTTTCAAATTTGGATAGTGCTTCAGGGTTGTTGCTTTTGATCTTATTGGAATAGTCCGCATAGCTTTGAATGAACTGGCAAAGCGTTTTCCGAAGTTCGATTTGAAGTAACTGTGACCGTGCAGCTTCGGCCCTTCGCAACACAATTCGGAAGAAATAAATCAACAGTACGGTTAACGAGAAGGCAGGAATAGCAGCAAACAGCATGTTTGCATTCCATTCCTTGAAGCGGTCCAAATAGAAAGCAACAGCTAGGAGCTCAGCAAAAAGTGGCGCTCCCGCAAGTATGCCGAAGCCAACCAGTAGTCTATTGAGTCCCTTTACCTCGATTGCTTTTTCCTCCGAAAGCTTGTCAAAGCCTTTGTGGAGGCCAACGAAATTGAAAGCAGTCGTGTAAGTTTCGAGCGCTTCCTTGAGTTGGGTTGCTGACTGCTCTTTTTCGTTCAGTTCTTTATTCCATGCGGTGAACTTTTCTTGAATCGAATCGGTAATCTTTTGTGGTTCGGTAACGTTTTTCAGTATCGGACTACCAATCAACTTTTTGAGAATGGCAATCGGCATCTGATGGCGAGCAAAATTGATTTGTTGTAGATCCCTTCCGGTAAAAGCTTCTACCTCGTCATCGACATAGTCAATGAATCGTCGAAGATCAAATGACATGTCTCCTTGAATAGACAGATCAAACTCGATGACGAATCGAAAAAGTGACGTGTATATATTGTTTAAGACATCTGCGCTCACACCGTCTTGCAAGGCCCGTTGGATACTACCGACGAGGCCTTCACCAATCCAGCCAATATTTACTTGGCAAGACTCATCGAATTGCCTCGGATTTGCATTGATGATGACTAATACTGGGCGAAGTAGTTGCGCCTTACCCTCGTACGACGCATCAAGTGGCCCCTCTAGTTTGACAATCAGTCTCCGAATATCAGCGGCAATTTCAGTCCGAGAAAAAAACTCTGTCATTGGCAGCTCTCCCTGATAGCTTTACTTTTCTGATTGTGCCGTCTAAAGATGTAAACGAGGCTTGACCTTCCCACCATGGCAAGCCCTAAGCTTGCGCCATGAGCACTGAAAACACTTCCCCCACGACCATCGATATCGGCATAGGCGGCATGACCTGCGCATCGTGTGTGATGCGGGTGGAAAAAGCCTTGAAGAAAGTTCCTGGCG
>JAIXVK010000398.1 GCA_027483085.1 Comamonadaceae bacterium
CAGGTCGGGTCACCAGCCCGTTTTTTTTTTTTTTCTTGCCTGAGCAACACTGCGTCTGTTGCAGGCAGGCCTGTTAGAACCTTGAGTGCATCTTGGTGTTTTCCGGTGCGCAGCAGCAAATCAGACAGTGCGATGCTGGTGTAAAGGTCAGGTTCTTGTTTCAGGCTGCTCTGGTAGGCTTTGAGGGCAGCGCCATCCTTGCCAGCGCGCTCTTCGCTCTCTGCCAAGAGCGACAAGAGCCAGCTGCGAGTTGCGGCGTTGTCGGCGGCAGAAATCAGCGTTTGCAGACCCGCGCGCGCCTCGTTGGCTTTGCCTTGGAGCGACTGGGTTTCTAGCTGGCAAGCCTGGGCGTACAGCGCCTGTCCAGCCTGGCCCACTGCCTCGCAAGCCTGCAGCGCACGCGCATAGTTGCCAGCGAGCCGCTCAAGCGTTGCTAGATTCAGCCAGCCCTGCGCTTGCGCGGGGTTGAGTTTGAGCGCACGCGTCAGCACACTGCGGGCCTCACTGAATTCATGGCGACCTTGCTGAACAGTGGCTTGCAGCACCATCAGATCAGTGGGGGCATCGGGTTTGTTCCACCAAGGAGTCAGCATGGCTTGGGCGCGACCCCAGTAGCGGGTGTCGCCCGTCTGGCGCGCGGCCGTGATCAGCTCGCGGGCTGCTAATGCTGCAGCCTCAGGGTTGGCCAAAGTGGTTGTCTGGCTAGCAGCCCGGTTTTTGGTGATCAGAGGCAGCTTTTCGATGACCTGATCACGCTGCGTCGCGGTGATCGGTGTTGCGGCATGCGCCGCGTGCAGTGTCACGACAGCCCCTAGGCAAACCCACCAAATCTTGTTCATCTGAAGACTCCCTGAAGTCGCACACACATTGTGGTTTGAAATGAAAACGGGAACAAGAAGTTCCCGTGACGCAGGGCACAGCGTGTGCTGTGCCCTGGTGATTTGAGTGCACTCAGTGCATCAAATGTCGGCAGGTTCGTCGGTGTCGCTCGTTGCCAGATTTACCGAGCCCAGCGCCGCGGGTTCCGACGTGTCGTTGGTGCTCGCCGATGAGAGGCGCTGAGCTTCCGAGACAACCACTGCGGTGCGAGATTCCACACCCGCCACGATATCGGCGCCTGGGGCGTTCTGGGTGAGCGGGTCCACACTGCTACCGCCGCCACCGCAAGCACCCAGCAAGCCGAGGGCCATCACAGCGGGTACTGTCCATTTGTTGATACGCATGGCTTTGACTCCTTAGTTCACTGCGCCTGGGTTTGGCGTATTGAGGTAAGGGAAGCCGGATAAGAACGGCACGGTAGCTTGGTCTACAGCGTCATGGATCTTGGCAGAGTTAGCGCCTAGCGGCACGCTGGAGGGCTTGCACTGGGAGGTCAGGCTGGGTACTCCGGGAACTCCATTCAGTCCTAAGGCATCGTTGTCACCGTTAATCACGCACAAGCCACCCAAGACTGCTACCAAAGCGATGTCAACCACGTCGTCCTTGGGGCGACGGCCATTTGGGAAGCCGGCGTTGTCAGTGCCGCCTGCCAGAGCATTCCCAGCGACTCCCAAGCGGTTTTGGTCAGCAAAGGGCACAGGGGCCTTGCTGGTGTCCAATCGCAGCATCTCGGAAGGTGTTGCATTGGTAGGTTTGTTGAGGCCGTTGATACCGGTCAAGAAGACAGTCGCCAAATCTGTGCGGGGCAGATTGGTTGGTGCAACCGCTGTAGCGCTGTTCGCCAGCACTAGGCCCAGCAGCGCTGGCAGTGTGGGGTTGGTGACATACGTCAAAAACTGGGTGTCGTCTTGTGGTTTGGAGGCATTGAACTTGTCTTTGTCTTTCACACCAATGACCAGCTCGTTTACGAGCGGGTTACCCAAGCGAGACACCTGCACCCAAGCGCCACCAGCCTTTTCGCTTGCCTGATGGCCAGAGGCAGGCTTGCCGTTGAGCAAGCGGGCTTGGCGCATGCTGGCGGTAGTCCAGCCGCCGATGACAGGGTCTGTGCCGGCAGTCAAACAGCTCTTATGGATTTCCATCGCGATGCTGGTAACGTTTGATTTTTGGATGATGTGGTTGCCACCCGAACCTACAGCATCTTTATTGGCGGGGTTCAGCAAAACGTCCGTCGACGAATTCACCAAATCAAAAACGGTGCCAAGGTTGACCGCAAAGCCCTCCTGCCGCTGACCGACGAAGACCTTGCCCGGCATGTTGCAGCCGGGAATCGTCATCTCGTGGATGTGCTTGTTAGCGTATGTTTCGTAGCTGGATTTGATACCCAGTGTTTTTTCGCCAATGTAGTCCACTGGTTTTTCGAAAGTTGCGCTACCACCGCTGGCCTTCACGATCGACGAGGAAGTGCCCTTGCGACGGTCGCCGCGCACCACGTTGACGGTATAGGTTTCGTTCAGGTTGAGGTTGGCATCGTTAACGTTCGCCACTGTGCCGGCCTGAATGAGGGGAATCGCGACATTTTTGGCGCTACCGATATCCAAGCCCACATTGTTTAGCTTGTTGTTGAACTTGAACTGGAAGGTCAAGTCCTCTTTGGCATCACCGTTGTTGTCGATATGGATTTCGTACAGCGCGTTCGGATCCATCGAGAAGTAATTGGGGCCGCCATAAGGTGTCTGCAGTGGCTGGTAGTTGGCAATCAGGGTGACATAGTCAGCGCGACCGCCGGTCCCGTTAGCTGCCACACCTTCATAGCTCCGGAACATGTAAAAGTCCGTGCCATCCACTTTGGGGCTGGTGGTGATGAAAGGCGCTTCACGATGGCTGGAGGCCATTGCGCTGCCTGCTACTGTGGCCATTAAGCAGGCCATGACGATGCTGCTGCGTTTGAATTTCATGCGGTGCTCCGGTGTGTTAGACGAGTTCGTGCCGACTGGCACACTGGATACGCGATACGCAGCGCGGTGGATTCAGCTTTTCGTTACATGAGCCAAAAAAGATTTTTTTGGTAGCACAAACCGTCACTGAGCCACTGGCTTCGTATTTCGACCAGTTGACTCAAATATAACATTTATTCGTTATTTGTGTTTGAAATTGTTAAAAAATCAAACTCTGTGCTTTTCCAGTTTGCGGCTGAGTGTCCGTCGGTGCATGCCAAGTCGCCGGGCTGCTTCGGAAATATTGAAATCACTCTCGGCCAGCACTTCGTGGATGCGCTCCCATTCCAA
>JAIXVK010000526.1 GCA_027483085.1 Comamonadaceae bacterium
ATTACGCAGAGGAAGGATCGTACTCGTGGCATTGCCCCGGTCATTCGGGCGGTGTGGCGTTTTTGAAGAGCCCTGTGGGACAGATGTACCACCAGTTTTATGGTGAAAACATGCTGCGCGCCGACGTGTGCAACGCGGTGGAAGAGCTGGGCCAATTGCTGGACCACAACGGGGCCATCGGTGCCTCCGAGCGCAATGCAGCGCGCATTTTCAATGCGGACCACTGCTTCTTTGTGACCAACGGCACCTCCACATCCAACAAGATGGTGTGGCACCACACGGTGGCACCCGGTGACATCGTGATCGTGGACCGCAACTGCCACAAGTCCAACCTGCACGCGATCATCATGACCGGGGCTATTCCCGTGTTCTTGAAGCCGACGCGGAACCACTTTGGCATCATAGGCCCGATTCCACAAAGCGAGTTTGAGCCGGCCACTATCCAGGCCAAGATCAAGGCCAACCCCTTGCTCAAGGGCGTAGATGCCAAAAAGGCGAAGCCCCGTATCCTGACACTGACGCAAAGCACCTACGACGGCGTGCTCTACAACACCGAAACCATCAAGAGCATGCTCGATGGTTATGTGGAAAACATCCACTTTGACGAGGCTTGGCTGCCCCATGCGGCATTCCACCCGTTCTATGGCACCTACCACGCCATGGGCAAGAACCGCGCGCGCCCCAAAGAAGCCGTGGTGTACAGCACCCAGTCGATCCACAAATTGTTAGCCGGTATCAGCCAAGCCAGCCACGTGCTGGTGCAGGACTCGCAGACCGTCAAGTTGGACAAGCACTTGTTCAACGAGGCCTACCTGATGCACACCAGCACCAGTCCGCAATACAGCATCATTGCCAGCTGCGACGTGGCTGCCGCCATGATGGAGCCACCCGGTGGGACCGCGCTGGTGGAAGAAAGCATTGCCGAGGCCCTGGACTTCCGCCGCGCCATGCGCAAGGTGGACGAAGAATACGGTGACGACTGGTGGTTCAAGGTCTGGGGACCGGACAAGCTGGCCGAAGAAGGCATCGGCCGCGCCAATGACTGGATCATCAAGGGCGAAAGCAAGACCGCCAAGGCCAACTGGCACGGCTTCGGCAAACTGGCCAGTGGCTTCAACATGTTGGACCCGATCAAGTCCACCATCGTGACGCCGGGTCTGGACCTGAACGGCAAGTTTGCCAAGACAGGCATTCCGGCGTCCATCGTGACCAAGTTTCTGGCGGAGCATGGCGTGGTGGTCGAAAAGACCGGCTTGTACAGCTTCTTCATCATGTTCACCATTGGCATTACCAAGGGCCGCTGGAACAGCATGTTGACCGCGTTGCAGCAGTTCAAGGACGACTACGCCAAGAACCAGCCCATGTGGCGTGTGTTGCCTGAGTTCGTGCAGAAGTACCCGCGCTACGAGAAGATGGGCTTGGCAGACCTGTGCCACCACATCCACCAGTTGTACGCCAAGTTTGACATCGCTCGCCTGACAACCGAGGTGTATTTGAGCGATCTGGTGCCGGCCATGAAGCCTAGCGATGCCTATGCCCATATAGCCTTACGCAAAACCGAGCGCGTGGAAATCGACCACCTCGAAGGCCGTGTGTCAGTAGGCATGGTCACACCTTATCCGCCCGGCATTCCTTTGCTGGTGCCCGGCGAAGTTTTCAACAAGAAAGTGGTGGACTACCTCAAGTTCTCCCGCGAGTTCAATGCCCAGTGCCCCGGTTTTGAGACCGATGTGCACGGTTTGGTGAGCGAAGTGGGTGAAGACGGCAAGGTCCGTTACTACGCTGACTGTGTGAAGGCTTGATTCGTCTCTGAGGGACATGAGTCCCAAAGAAAAGAGCGCCTGCAGATCACTCTGCAGGCGCTCTTTTTTTGATAGCTACCCGCGCAAATTCCATGAGCGCGAGCGGCGTATTTGGCTTAAATGTCTGTGGTCACGCCCATGGTCTGGCTGTAACCGCCGTCCACGTAGGTGATTTCTGCAGTCACACCACCAGCCAAGTCGCTCAGCAAGAACGCGGCCACATTGCCCACGTCTTCCGTTGTTACGTTGCGGCGGATGGGGGACGCACCGGCCACCGTGTTGAGCAGCTTGCTGAAGTCTTTGATGCCGCTGGCGGCCAGGGTCTTGATCGGGCCGGCGCTGATGCCGTTGACGCGGATGCCCTTGGGGCCCACGGCTTCCGCGAGGTAGCGCACGCTGGCTTCCAGCGATGCTTTGGCCAAGCCCATGGTGTTGTAGTTGGGAATGATGCGCTCAGCACCCAAGTACGACAGGGTCAACAAAGCCGCTTTGGGAGACAGGTAGGGCAGGGCTGCCTTGGCCATCGCCGGGAAACTGTAGGCGCTGATGTCGTGGGCGATTTTGAAATTTTCGCGGGTCAGTCCGTCCAGGAAGTTGCCGGCAATCGCCTCACGGGGAGCAAAGCCGATGCTGTGCACAAAGCCGTCGAAAGTGGGCCAGTGTGCCGACAGGTCTTTGAACAACTGGTCGATTTGCTCGTCATTGCCGACATCGCAGTCGAACACCAGCGTGGAGTCGAAGTCTGCTGCGAACTCGGTGATGCGGTCCTTGAAGCGCTCGCCCACATAACTGAAGGCCAATTCGGCGCCTTGTTCTTTGCACGCTTTGGCGATGCCATAGGCGATGGAGCGGTTCGACAGCACCCCGGTAATCAACAACTTCTTGCCTGCTAAAAAGCCCATATCGTCCTCTTAAAAATGCGTGGTCTAGTGCAGAATTGTCGCATGCGGAATTGGGCACTATTACTCTGGAGTTTCATGGCGGGCAGTGCGTGGGCAGCCCACGGCTATGCGCTTTGGGGCGACTTGCAGTACCCCGCCGGTTTTGAGCACTTCAAGTATGTGAACCCGAATGCCCCCAAAGGCGGTGAACTGCGCCTGGTCAGTAACTTGCGGGTGTCTACCTTTGACAAGTACAACCCCTTCACTGTCAAAGGCTCTGCCCCGGCGTATTTGAGTAGCCTCATGTTCGACAGTTTGCTCGCAGGGGCGCTGGATGAAACTGCCGCGGGGTATGGCCTTTTGGCCAAGGACGTGTCTGTCGCACCAGACCGCTTGAGTGCGACCTTTGTCCTCAGGGCAGAGGCCCGCTTCCACAATGGGGACCCTGTGTTGGCGCGTGATGTCAAACACAGTTTTGACATGCTCAAAAGCGCGCAGGCAGCACCGGGGTATCGCAGCCTGCTCGAAGAGGTGTTGGGGGTCGAGGTGCTGGACAGCCGCACTGTGCGGTACCGGTTTGCCAAGCCGAATCGCGAATTACCCCTCACGGTTGGTGGCCTGCCTGTGTTCAGCCACCGTTGGGGCGAGACGGCCGGCGTAGCAAAACCGTTTGACCAAATCGTGATGGAGGTCCCGATTGGCAGCGGGCCCTACAAAATCGGGCCGGTCAATTTCGGCAAAGACATTACCTATATGCGCGACCCGCAGTATTGGGCGCGAGGCCTGCCGGTTCGGCGTGGGACCGCCAACTTTGACCGCATCACCGTGAAGATCTACAAAGACAGCACGGCGAGGCTGGAGGCATTGAAGGCCGGTGAGTTCGATCTGATGCGGTTTTTTTCCGCCGGTGACTGGGCAAGGCGGGTCAACGGTCGCAAATTTGACAGTGGTGAACTGGTCAAAGAAGAGTTTCGCCACACTTTGCCCACTGGCTTCCAGAGCTATGTGCTCAACACCCGCTCACCCAAGTTGCGGGACGTGCGGGTGCGTCAGGCGCTGGGCTTGGCGCTGGATTACGAGTGGATGAACCGGCAGATGTTTTACGGCGCCTACCAACGTGTGCAAGGTCTGTTTGGCAATACGGCCTGCCAAGCCCAAGGATTGCCTACCGATGCCGAGTTGGCCCTGTTGACGCCTTTGCGCGGCCAGTTGCCGGAGCCTGTTTTTGGCCCCATGGCGCAAGCGCCCCGCACCGATGGCGCACGCAGTCTGCGGGACAACTTGCGTGAAGCCCAAGAACTCTTGCGGCAAGCGGGCTGGACTTACCGCGATGGCGCCTTGCGCAATGCCCAGGGGCAGGCGCTGGAGCTCGAATACCTCGACAGTAACGAAAGCGGCGTTCGGGTCGTCACCCCGTGGGCACGCAATTTGGAAAAGATCGGCGTCAAGCTGAATTTCCGCCCGGTGGACTTTGCGCTGTACCAGCAGCGCCTGCAAAAATTTGAGTTTGAGGTGACCTCTATCGCCTACGCAGGAACCCAAAACCCCGGACAGGAGTTTGTGGATCTTTTTGGAAGCAAGGCCGCGCTGCAAGAGGATTCTGGCAACCTGAGCGGTGTGCAAAGCCCCGCGGTAGACACGCTGATTCAACACATGACTTCTGCCAACTCCCGGGACGCGTTGTTGCCCGCCTGCCGCGCCCTGGACCGGGTCATTGCCCATAGCTACCTGTTGGTGCCCCAATGGTCAGCAAGCACGCACCGGCTGGCGTACAACCGTTGGCGCTTGGACAAGCCTACCGCCATGCCACCCTTTGCCGCCGGTGAGGGCTGGGCGATTGACACCTGGTGGGCCAAGCAACCATGAACTTGCTTGCCTACACACTGAAGCGCTTGTTGTTGATGGTGCCGACCCTCTTCGGTGTGCTGCTGTTGACGTTTGCGGTGGTGCAGTTCGTGCCTGGCGGGCCGGTCGAGCAGTACCTTGCCGAGGCCAAGGCAGGCGCCAGCGTGGGGGCCGAAGGCGGCTTGAGTTACCGCGGAGCGCAGGGGGTGGATCCCAAGCGCCTGGAGCAAGCCAAGGCTTTGTACGGGTTTGACAAGCCGGCCCC
>JAIXVK010000111.1 GCA_027483085.1 Comamonadaceae bacterium
AACGTCAAGAACTCGCTGGCTGCCGCCGCCTGTGCGTTGTCCGCAGGCGTGCCGGTCGCGTCGGTTCAACAAGGCTTGGAGGCCTTTTTGCCTGTTAAAGGCCGCTGCCGCGCCCTGCAGGTTCGGCATGGTGCCAGCGATTTCACCCTGGTCGACGACACCTACAACGCCAACCCCGATTCCATGCGGGCCGCTATTGATGTGCTGGCCGATTTGCCCGGCCCCCGTTTGTTGGTGATCGGCGATATGGGCGAGGTCGGTGAACAAGGCCCGGCTTTTCATGCCGAGGCAGGCCGCTACGCGCGGGCTGCAGGCATAGAGCATGTACTGGCTTTGGGCGAGGCCAGTGCCTTCGCGGTGCAAGAGCTGCCCACTGCGCGTCATTTCGCGACCGTGGAAGGTTTACTCCAAGCCGGGCACGCATTGGTGCCGGACGTGGCCAGCGTATTGGTCAAAGGCTCGCGCTTTATGCGCATGGAGCGTGTGGTGGAGGCTTTGTCGGCCCCATCCGCGCCGGAGGTGGTATCCGATGCCGCTTGATTTGTTTGGAGAATTTACATGTTGCTGAGCCTGGCCCAATGGCTGCAAGGTTTGTCCCCGGAGCTCGGGTTCTTCCGGGTGTTTCAGTACCTGACGTTCCGGGCCGTTATGGCTGCCCTCACCGCATTGCTCATCGGCCTGGTGGCCGGGCCTGTGGTGATCCGCCGTTTGCGCGCCCTGAAAATCGGCCAGCCGATTCGTGGCTATGGCATGGAAACCCACCTCGCCAAAAGCGGAACGCCCACCATGGGCGGGGTGCTGATCTTGCTTTGCATTGCGATTGCGACCTTGCTGTGGGCGGATCTCTCCAACCGTTTTGTCTGGATTGTGCTGGTCGTCACGCTGGGTTTTGGTGCGATTGGCTGGGTCGATGACTGGCGCAAAGTGGTCCACAAAGACCCGGAAGGCATGCGCTCCCGGGAAAAGTATTTCTGGCAGAGCCTGATCGGCTTGTTGGCCGCGCTCTACCTCGTCTTCAGCATCTCTGAAAGCTCCAACCTCCGGGTCTTGGAGCTGTTTTTCAATTGGGTGGCCTCGGGCTTTGATGTGAACCTTCCGCCCAAAGCAGGCTTGTTTTTGCCGTTCTTCAAAGAGGTGAGCTACCCCTTGGGCGTGCTCGGCTTTGTGGTCATGACCTATCTGGTCATCGTCGGCTCCAGCAATGCGGTCAATTTGACGGACGGCCTCGACGGCCTGGCCATCATGCCTGTAGTCATGGTGGGTTCGGCTTTGGGCGTGTTTGCCTATGTGACCGGGAGCTCGGTATTTTCCAAGTACCTGCTTTTCCCGTACATCCCCGGTTCGGGGGAGCTCTTGATTTTCTGTTCGGCATTGGCCGGCGCCGGGTTGGCGTTTTTGTGGTTCAACACCCACCCCGCGCAAGTCTTCATGGGCGATGTCGGGGCGCTGGCCCTGGGCGGTGCCTTGGGCACGATTGCCGTGATTGTTCGCCAGGAAATTGTGCTGGCCATCATGGGCGGCATCTTTGTGGCCGAAGCGGTGTCGGTGATGCTGCAAGTCACCTACTTCAAATACACCAAGCGCCGTTTTGGCGAGGGCCGCCGCCTGCTCAAGATGGCGCCGCTCCACCACCACTTTGAAAAGTCCGGCTGGAAAGAGACCCAGGTCGTGGTCCGCTTCTGGATCATCACCATGTTGCTCTGCCTGGTCGGCCTCTCCACCCTGAAACTGCGATGAACACCCCCGAGCAGCCACATCCCGCAGACAGCCCCCTCACGCCGGTCGACACGACAGGCGGGCTCGCGCACGACCCGGCCTTGAACGCCGCGGCCGTAGATTTGCCTGCTGACGAGCCGTTGGCAGAGGCAATGACGCCAGCCGATGTGCCTGTGGTTTCAGCTCCAGCTCCGGCTTCGGCTCCCATCGCTTTGCCCGTGACACTGACAGCGGCCAAAGATGCTGCTGAGTTCGTGGCCCGCATATTTGCAGATACCCAGGCGGACAGCACCGACGCCAAAGAGGCCGAGGTCGCTGCACTCGCTTCCGAGGCGGTTGCGCAAGAGGTGGTGTCCACCGATGCGCCCGCTGAGCCTGTGGTGTTTGCGCCCCTCGCGGGCCAGCAAGTGCTGATCCTTGGTTTGGGGGCTTCTGGTCTTGCAATGGCGCGCTGGTGTGTGCGCGCTGGCGCGACCAGCGTGACCGTGGCAGACACCCGTGACGCCCCGCCCCAGCTGGCAGTGTTGCAACACGAACTGCCCCAGGTCCGTTTTGTTGCGGGGCCTTTTGATGCCAGCCTAATCGAAGGACAAGGCTTGCATGCGGTATACCGTTCGCCGGGCCTGAGTCCTGCAGACATTGCTCCTGTTTTAGGAGCTGCTCGCGCAAGCTCTATCACGGTTGGTGGCGAATTAAGCTTGTATTCGCAGGGTCTGGAGACCTTGCGGGCCCAGCGCGCTTACGCCCCCGCTGTTTTGGCGATCACCGGTACCAATGGCAAAACGACGGTCACCTCACTGACCGGTCAACTGATCGCCCATGCGGGCAAAACAGTGGCGGTTGCCGGCAACATCGGCCCGACCTTGTTGGACACCTTGACCCAGCACCTCGTGGCGGACACGCTGCCCGAAGTCTGGGTGCTGGAACTCTCCAGCTTCCAGTTGGATGCCGCAGGCAGTTTTGAGCCGACTGCTGCAGTCGTGCTCAACATCAGCCAGGATCACCTCGACTGGCACGGCAGCATGCAAGCCTATGCCGGCGCCAAGGCCCGTATCTTTGGCCAGCACGGCATGCTGGTGCTGAACCGCGAAGACGCGGTCGTCATGGCCATGCGCCCTGAGCCGGTGCGGGTACGCCTGCAGCGGCCGCAAGAGCGGGCGTACATCACCTTTGGTACCACCATGCCGCAACGCCCAGGTGACTTCGGTATCGAAGAAGTCAACGGCATGGTCTGGCTGGTGCGCGCCCTCGAGGCCGACGAGACCCGTAAACGCCGCAAGGATGAAGAGCAAGAGATCCATATCCAACGCTTGATGCCAGCGGACGCTTTGCGCATCCGCGGCCGCCACAACGCGAGCAATGCGCTGGCCGCTTTGGCTTTGTGCGCTTCCGCCGGCTGCTCATTGGCCGCGGTGCTGTACGGTTTGCGGGAGTACCGTGGTGAGCCGCATCGTGTCGAGCCGATTGGCGTGCTCAACGACGTGGAGTTCTTTGACGACAGCAAAGGCACCAACGTGGGTGCTACCGTGGCCGCACTTCAGGGCCTGGGTGCGGACCGCCGCATCGTGGTGATTCTGGGTGGCGAAGGCAAGGGTCAAGACTTTGCCCCGCTCGCAGGTCCGGTCGAGCGCTATGCGCGCGCGGCGGTGCTGATCGGGCGAGATGCCCCCTTGATCCGCGCGGCCCTCGAGCACACCGGTGTGCCGGTCTTGGATGCGGAGTCCATAGCGGCAGCTGTGGCGCTGGCTAATGCCAAGGCCCATGCAGGCGATGCGGTGCTGATGTCGCCCGCCTGCGCGAGCTTCGATATGTTCAAGAACTACGAGCACCGTGCCCAGGTGTTCTGCGAGGCCGTGAAGGAACTGGCCTTGGCCAACGGCACTGAATTGGAGCAGCTCCCATGAAGCTGATGCCCCGCGCGCTCGCAGCCTGGTTTGCACCCAAGGAGGCCGAGGCCGCCGGTGCACTGCCAGTGCGCCTGGGCGGGCGTGGGTCTTTCTCTGCCAGTACCACGCCAGCGCAAGT